>NZ_PJLX01000021.1:0-73749 GCF_002843095.1 Pseudomonas sp. YY-1
GGGTGGGTCAATTTTCCATCAGCGCCAACACCCGGAAGCATCGAAAGCGTTCGCACACGGGTTGCCGGTAGTGGTGGCCAAGCTTGACCGTCTCAGCCGCGACGTTGAACACATTGCAGGCTTGATGAAGCGAGCTGACTTTAAGGTAGCCACGATGCCAGGAGCCAAAACCCTAGAGCTCCACCTTTACGCAATGCTTGCCCAGCAGGAACGGGAATTTATCAGCCAACGTACCAAAGAGGCTCTACAGAAGCTTTCTGATCGTGCTGTAGCTGGTGACGCTGTGTCTCAACAGAAGGTTATCAATCGTGCTGCTTCGCTTGCCAAAGGCCGTACAAAGGCCAGCCAAGCAAAGGGTGGGGGGCTACTAAGCGTCGCGCTGAATCCTTCGCAGAGAGCATCCGCGATACCGTGGAGCTTTGTGTATTGCGTGGCACCAAAACCTACCAGGGCGTAGCAGATTGCCTCAACGCTAGATCGATCCCGACTGCAAGGGGTGGGAGCTGGTCGCCTATCCAAGCAAGCCGGGTAATGCAGCGCCTCTCCCTGATTTTTTAACCTAGGAACAGAACCTGTCACCCCTCGACAGGCTCTGTCAGAAAGCGTCAAGCGCTACTTAGTCTGCTTTGTTCCGTTCGCCTCCATAAAAGCAGCGAACGCTTCCAAAGAAACCCCGTAGTAACCCTTGCCATTCTTGGGTGACCACAAGATACCACTCGGCTTTACGCGCACATGCCCTACAACGTAACCGTCAGGGCCTACGATCTCATGATCTTCAAATTTCTTTGGTCGAAAAGAATTGTTAGCCATAGTGCCTCTGTCTGTCCTTAGCTGCGTGATATGAATCGCAGATATCAATAGGCCATCAAGAGGCGTTCTGTCAATCACAGAGCCTACAGCCCCCCAGCCCTGACAAGCTGGGATTTTCTCTGTCGGATTTGTCGATTTTGCGGGAAAAGAACGGGGCCACCCGCCCCAACTGTCAAGCTAAGGTGATAGTCCGCAGATTTGGTCAGGATGTGAAAAGGGGCAGTTTCCTGCCCCTCCCTAACTCAGAACTCGAAAGCCAGCTGTGTCCCTGGCGGGCTACGCCAGTGTTCACAAACGCTCTCCCAACGCCCAAAGCGGAAACGGGTATAGGGATTCACGTGAACAGTCTTGATACGTGAGTGAGGGTGCCAGCGAGGCCGGCGACGGCGATGACGCGAGGTCATGGGGCTTCTCCTAGAGATAGCCCGACCGGTAGCGGGACGCTTGATTTTCTCGCTTTCCTATTGACCTTTCGGCCGATAACGGCCTAAAAAGGTTGTACGAGGTTGTAGCAATCCTTAGAATCTCGTGCCCCTTTTGCTCCTAGTCGGGTGAAGGTTGTGCAGTCTCTGAGATTGAGTTTCCTAGGCCCGTCTCTTTGACCGCTTCAAGTAAAGCTCTGGCCCGCAAGGGTCAGGGCTTTTTTATTGGCACAAAAAATGCTGCCACCAAAAATTGTCCCTGCATCCTGTGCGACTTTCAAGCTCTTTTTACTGTACGGTTACACAGCATTTTTGACGCTGGTAAACCACCGCTTCCAGTAAACAAATCTAATACCTCTAGAACTGGTCACGTTCGGCAGTGAGCGCATAGTAACAGCAATGACCAGCCAAATTGCACAGAGCACGGCGCAGCCGATGAACACACCGTATGTGGGAGGATAGGGAGAATTACAGGTCGGGAATCACTGCGTTGCGCAGTCTTGATCTCAGAAAATATCGGGGGAAAGGGTGGTATAACCGGAAAAGAAAAAGCCCCGTAAACCATTGATTTACAGGGCTTTACTATGTATGGCGGGAAGATAGGGATTTGAACCCTAGGTGCCATTGCTGACACAACGGATTTCGAATCCGTCCCGTTCGACCACTCCGGCATCTTCCCAAGCGGCGCGAATCATAACAGCTGAATGCGCTTTGGCGAAGCTTATTTTGAAAATTTTTCGTGTTCTATCAGGCGCTTGTGAAAAAGCCGGGGGCTGCCCGGCCTTCTCTCGCAAGGCTCAAGCGGTCAGGCGGGTCAGCGCTTCGCGGTACTTGTCGGCGGTTTTCTGCGCGACGTCTGCCGGTACGGCCGGGGCCGGGGCTTGCTTGTTCCAGCCGGTGGATTCCAGCCAGTCGCGCACGAACTGCTTGTCGAAGCTCGGCGGGTTGCTGCCTTCGGCGTAGCTATCGGCCGGCCAGAAGCGGCTGGAGTCCGGGGTCAGCACTTCGTCCATGAGGGTCAGGGTGCCGTCTTCGTCCAGGCCGAATTCGAACTTGGTGTCGGCGATGATGATGCCGCGGGTAGCGGCGTACTCGACAGCCGTGGTGTAAAGCTTGATCGCCGTATCGCGCACCTGGGCAGCCAGTTCGGCGCCGATGATGGCTTCGCACTGCTCGAAGCTGATGTTCTCGTCATGATCGCCCACGGCGGCCTTGGTCGAGGGAGTGAAGATCGGTTGCGGCAGTTTGGCCGCTTCCTTCA
This sequence comes from Pseudomonas sp. YY-1, assembly GCF_002843095.1. NCBI lineage: Bacteria > Pseudomonadati > Pseudomonadota > Gammaproteobacteria > Pseudomonadales > Pseudomonadaceae > Pseudomonas > Pseudomonas sp. YY-1. The sequence continues at coordinate 2,494 of NZ_PJLX01000021.1, forward strand.
GGCCTGCCGGCAAGGCGATGCCGCAGACGGTGCCGCTCTTCTGGTATTCCTTCCAGCCGGAGCCGACGATGTAGCCGCGCACGATGGCTTCCACGGCGACCGGCTTGAGGCGCTTGGCAACCACCGCACGGCCTTCGACCAGTGGTAGCTCGGCGGCGGAGACGACGTCCTCGACCTTGTCACCGGTAAAGTGGTTGGGCACCACGCCAGCCAGCTTGTCGAACCAGAAGTTGGAGATGGCGGTGAGGATCTTGCCCTTCTCCGGAATCGGTTGTTCGAGGATGACGTCGAATGCCGACAGACGATCGGTGGCCACCATCAGCATGCGCTTGTCGTCGATTTCGTAGAGGTCGCGGACCTTGCCCGAGTAGATCTTCTTCAGGCTCAGGGTGGTGGGTGTGCTCATGTCGGCATTTCCGTTTCTGGCAAACAAAACAGGCGAAACCTTTGCGGGTTTCGCCCATCGATTAACGGCTGGGGCGCGCTGCAGGCAGTTTTTCAACGGCCTGCTGGCGCCGGTCAGCCGAGATTATCCTGGATCAGGCTCAGCACGCGGCGCGATACGTCGGCCGGGGCAATGGTGTTGAGGTCTTTTTCCACGGTGACCTGGACGCCATCGCCAACCGGGGTCAGGCGCACCTGATAGCGCTCGGCGCGGGCTTCGATCTCTTCCTTGCTCGGCGCACTGCCGAACAGGCGACCGAAGAAGCCTGGCTTCTCTTCGTTAATCTGAGCGCCTTCGGCCATGTTGATGTAGTACAGGCCAAGGCTGCGGTTGAGGTCGTCGACGCGCACGTTGCCGAGCTCCAGCGAACGGCCGACGCCGGACCAGGCGCGGTCGAAATCGGCGCCGAGGTTGAGCACCGGGTTGCCGTTGCCGTCTTCGCTCAGACTGACGCGGCTGGGCGCGTCATAGTCGCGTGCGGCAAGCAGCGATACCGAACCGCCCTGCTCCACGCCACGAGCCATGCTCACCAGCATTTCGTCGAGCAGTGCAGCTTCAAGACTGCTGGCATTGCTGCTACGGGCGGCGAAATCGACATCGGCGGTGCTGCCGGCAGGACGCTCGGCGCTGCTGACGAAGACTTCACTGGTGTTGCGCTGCACGCCTGGCTCGATGCGCACGCGCACGCGGGTTTCGGCATCCGCCGCAACGCCGGTTACGCGGCTGCTCAGGCTACGCGCCATACCTGCGGAGAGATCATCGAAACGCTGCCAGGCGGTGGTGAACTCACCGACCTGCGGACGCTCGCTGGCGATGCGGAAGCCGTTGTCTTCGAAGAACTGACGCGCCAGCGGCCAGACTTCGGCCGGCACGCGCTGGGCCACGACCCAACGCGAATCACCACTGCGCTGCAGGGTGAATTCACGTTCATCGGCACGTACCTGCAGGCCTTGCGGGCGCGGCACTTCGAATTCAGCGGGGGTAGCGGTGGTGCTGTCAATCTGAGCGGGCACCGGCAGCAGCGGGTCGAGGCGCTTGGCCTGGACATCGGCCGGCAGTTGCATCGGTGCAGTCTGGCGCGCTTCCAGGTAGTCGCTGCCGCGATCACGGAAGTAGCCATTTTCACCCCAGAGCCAGCCACAACCGCTGGTGCTGGAGATGATCAGAGCAAGGGCGGAAAATCCGGCCAGTCGCTTCATGCGTAGAATCCTTGAGTTAAGCCAATACACCGCACTGGCGCATGGCCTGGCGCAGCGGTTCGTGACAGCGCGGGCTGAGCCAGGTCAGCGGCAGACGAATACCGTCGCCCATCAGGCCCATTTCGTGCAGCGCCCATTTCACCGGAATCGGGTTGGATTCGAGGAACAGTGCCTTGTGCAGCGGCATCAGACGGTCGTTGATGGCACGGGCGATAGCAGCCTCGCCACGCATGGCGGCGGCGCACAAGTCGCTCATGGCACGCGGCGCAACGTTGGCGGTGACGGAGATGTTGCCCTTGCCGCCCAGCAGCATCAGCTCGACAGCGGTGGCGTCGTCACCGGAGTAGACGAGGAAGTCCTTGCTGACGCGATCCAGTACGTCCTGGGCGCGCTGCAGGTCGCCGGTGGCTTCCTTGATGCCGATGATGTTGTCGATCTTCGACAGGCGCTCGACGGTCTCCGGCAGCATGTCGCACACGGTACGGCCCGGCACGTTGTAGAGAATCTGCGGGATCGAGACGGCTTCGGCGATGTGGCGGAAATGCAGGTACAGGCCTTCCTGGGTCGGCTTGTTGTAGTACGGGGTAACCAGCAGGGCGGCGTCGGCGCCGACTTCCTGCGCGGCACGGGTCAGCTCGACCGATTCACGGGTGGAGTTGCCACCGGTGCCGGCGATCACCGGGATACGACCGGCAACCTGCTTGACCACACGTTTGATCACTTCGATGTGCTCGGGCACTTCCAGCGTGGCGGACTCACCAGTGGTACCGACCGCGACGATGGCATTGGTGCCCTCTTGCAGGTGGAAATCCACCAATTTGCTCAGGGCCTCCCAATCCAGACCACCCTGCGCATCCATGGGCGTGACCAGTGCCACCATACTGCCCGCAATCATGCAACCGCTCCTGCCGGAAAATTTGAGCCGTAATGGTACTGGTGCCACCAATCCGGCACAAGCAACGGACACGGGCTTATCAGGTCGTTTGCACACGACCTGCGTTTTTCCGCGACCGGCTATCGGCGCAGGCCGTCGTCCGATGCACAAGGCTTCGCCATTCCCCTCGGCGGTGCTTTTCGCTAACCTGCTGTCTTTGGTCTGCGGCTTCTCACGCGCGGACCGTTCATCGCTTTAGGAAGGCTGCATGTCCACCCCCCCCGTTCGCGAACAATTCCTCGTCATCAGCGCTCTCGGCCGCGATGCCATGGCCCTGACCAATCTGCTCAGCCGCACCAGCCATGAGAACCGTTGCGCGGTGATCAGCACTCGCCTGAGCCGTCACGGTGAATTCAGCGCCCTGGTGTTGCAGGTGTCCGGTAGCTGGGATGCACTGGCGCGCCTGGAGTCGAGCCTGCCGCTGCTGGCCAAGAAGCATGATTTCAGCGTGGACCTGGCGCGCAGCGCCGCCGCCGAGGTGCGCCCGCAGGCACTGCCTTATGTGGCCTATGTCAGCGCCGTGTACCGCCCGGACATTCTCAACGAGCTGTGCCAGTTCTTCATCGACCACCGCGTCGAGCTGGAAGCCCTGACCTGCGACACCTATCAGGCGCCGCAGACCGGCGGCACCATGCTCAACGCCACCCTGACCGTGACGCTGCCGGCTGGCACGCAGATCAGCTGGCTGCGCGATCAGTTCCTGGATTTTGCCGATGCGCTGAATCTTGATGCCTTGATCGAACCTTGGCGCCCACAGAATCCCTGATAGCAGCATGCAAGGAGTATCCATGCCCGTTGAACTCGACAAAGCCGTTGCCGACTTCCAGGCCGAGGCCACCAGTGGCCAGCAGGTAAAGCTGTCCGCCCTCAAGGGCCAGCAGGTCGTGCTGTATTTCTACCCGAAGGACGCGACCCCGGGCTGCACCACCGAGGGGATGGACTTCAGTGCTCGCTTCGAGCAGTTCAAGGCGGCCAACACGCTGATCTTCGGCGTGTCGATGGACAGCCTGAAGAAGCACGAAAGCTTCAAGAGCAAGCAGGCGTTCCCTTTCGAGCTGATCAGCGACGAAGAACATCAGCTGTGCGACCAGTTCGGCGTGTACCAGCTGAAGAAGAACTACGGCAAGGAATACATGGGCATCGTGCGCAGCACCTTCCTGATCGACGAGGACGGCGTGCTGCGTGAAGAGTGGCGCAACCTCAAGGTAGCCGGCCATGTCGACAAAGTGCTGGCAGCCGCCGAAGCCCTGAACAAAGGCTGAGCCCCTGCCCTGCAAATGAAACGCCGCGACGGCCAATGGCCGTCGCGGCGTTTTTGTTGGGAGGTAGCCTGGTTTGAGCGGTGCATAACCCGGTGCTCAGTCAAGCAGCTCCGCGTCGCATTTGTAGGAGCGTCGCCCCGCCGCGAACATGAGCGGCGCGCAATCGAAAAGCTTCGCCCCGGGGAGGGGCTCCTACGAAAAGCCGCGCCGGAACCCAAGCCTGGCCTTTGCCATCGACGCCTTATTCGGCAGACACCGGCTCGGTACGCGGCCAGGCGTTGATCACAGCCTTGAACAGGGTGGCCAGCGGAATGGCGAAGAACACGCCCCAGAAGCCCCACAGCCCGCCGAACAGCAGCACCGCGCAGATGATCGCCACCGGATGCAGGTTGACGGCCTCGGAGAACAGCAGCGGCACCAAGACGTTGCCGTCGAGCGCCTGGATGATGCCGTATACCACCATCAGGTAGAGGAACTGATCGCTCCAGCCCCACTGGAACAGACCGATCAACGCCACCGGCACGGTCACCACCACCGCGCCGATATAAGGCACCACCACCGACAGGCCAACCAGCAAAGCCAGCAGCGCCGCATAGTTGAGGCCCATGTAAGCGAAAGCGATGTAGGTGGCCACGCCGCAGATGATGATCTCGATGAACTTGCCACGGATGTAGTTGGCGATCTGCTGATTCATCTCCTGCGCCACCTGCGTGATCAGGGCGCGCTCACGCGGCAGGTAGCTGCGGAACCACTGGCCGATCTGCTCGCGGTCCTTGAGGAAGAAGAACACCAGGATCGGCACCAGCACCAGATAGATCATCACGCTGACCAGCATCGGCAGGCTGGACAGGGAGAATGACAGCGCCCACTGGCCGAATTTGCCAGCTTCACCGCGCATGCTGTCGATAAGTTGCACGACCTGCGCGTCAGTAATCAGGTTCGGATAACGCTCCGGCAGCAGCAGGAACACCGATTGCCATTCGGCCGCCATACGCGGCAGCTCATTGAACAGCGTGCTCAACTGTTGCCAGAGCAGCGGCATCAGCACCAGCAGGAACACCGTCAGGCCGCCCATGAACAGGGTGAACACCAGCCAGACGGCCAGCACCTGCGGCATCTTCAGACGCTCCAGGCCGTTGACCACCCCCTGCATGAGAAAGGCCAGCACCAGGCCAGTCAGCACAGGCGCGAGCATCCCTCCCAGGGTCAGTACCAGTGCAAAACCCAGCACCAGCAGTACCGCAAGCACCACCGCCTGCTCATCGGAGAAATAGCGATGCAACCAGTCGCGAATAACCTTGACCATCAGAATTCCTTAACGCAGAGAAATGCCGGTTCTTTCACTACGCCCGCCATATGAAAAATGGCGCACGCCGCGCATGAATGGCCACTGGGATATGTTTCAAGCTGCAACAGCTGTTCAGGCCTTGCGCAGCCAATAGCGGTAAACGCCTTCATCGAGCTCTTCATGCAGCAGCGCATGCCCGGCCAGGCTGGCGAAGGCACGAAAGTCGCGCTGCGAGCCGGCGTCAGTGGCGCTGACCTTGAGCACGGCGCCACTGGCCAGGCGATTGAGCTCGAGCTTGGCCTTGAGCAAAGGCAGCGGGCAATTCAGCCCGCAGGCATCGAGTTCAGCATCGAAAGCCGGTACGTCTGTCATCATCTACTCCTGATAGGTCGGCTAGGATACCCAAGCCGCCACAACCCTGGCCAGCGCGGTAGCTGGCCGGCTACAGTAACGCCTTTGCCTCCCAAGAGCCCTGAGTGCATGACTTTTCTGCGCCCCACCCTGCTGACGCTGGCCTGCCTGTTCGCCGCCCATACGGGTGCCAGTGATCTGCCGTCGCTAGGCGACGCCAGCTCCTCGATCGTCTCGCCCCAGCAAGAACACCAGCTCGGCCGTGCCTGGCTCGGCCTGCTGCGTGGCCAGGTTTCGCAACTGGACGACCCGCAACTCAAGGATTTCGTCGAGTCCAGCGTCTATCGCCTGTCGGAAACCAGCCAGCTGCAGGATCGCCGCCTGGAGTTCGTGTTGCTCAACAGCCCGCAACTCAACGCCTTCGCCGCCCCTGGTGGGATCGTCGGGGTCAACGGCGGTCTGTTCCTCTACGCCCAGACCGAAGCCGAGTACGCCTCGGTCATGGCCCACGAACTGGCGCACTTGTCGCAGCGCCACTTCGCTCGTGGCGTCGAAGCGCAGCAACGCATGCAGTTGCCACTGATGGCCGCCATGCTTGCCGGTATCGTCGCCGCTGCGGCAGGTGCCGGTGATGCGGGTATCGCCACCATCATGTCGACCCAGGCCGCCGCCATTCAGGAACAACGGCGTTTCTCCCGGCAGAACGAACAGGAGGCCGACCGCATTGGCCTGGTCAACCTGGAAAAGGCCGGCTACGACCCACGCGCCATGCCGCTGATGTTCGAACGGCTGATGCGTCAGTACCGTTACGACGCCAAGCCGCCGGAATTCCTGCTGACTCACCCGGTGTCGGAATCGCGTATCGCCGATACCCGCAACCGCGCCGAGCAGTACCCCGCCACGGGCCGCGAAGACAGCCTGCGCTACCAACTGATGCGCGCCCGCGTACAGCTGACCTACGAAGAGACGCCGGGCGTTGCTGCCAAGCGCTTTCGCGCCATGCTCGACGAGAACCCGCGCATCGATGCCGCGCGCTACGGCCTGGTCCTGGCGCAGATGAAAACCGGTCAGCTCGCTGAAGCCGTTGAAACCCTGGCGCCGCTGCTGAGCAAAAGCCCGGACGACATCACCTACAACCTGGCGCAGATCGAGCTGGATATGGCGGCCAACCGGCTGGACGCTGCCGAGCGTCGTCAGGAGCGCATGTTCGCCCTCTACCCGAGCAATTACCCGTTGCAGCAGGCCCGTGTCGACCTGCTGCTCAAGCAGCGACGCATCCCTGATGCCGAGCGCGCGCTGGACAATCTGCTCAAGACTCGCGCCAAGGACCCGGACGTCTGGTACCAGGTCGCCGAGGTGCGTGGCCTGAGCGGTAACACCATCGGCCTGCACCAGGCACGCGCAGAGTTCTTTGCCCTGGTCGGCGATTACAACCAGGCCATCGAACAGCTGGATTTCGCCAAGCGCCGCGCCAGCAACAACTTCCAGCTGGCTTCGCGCATCGATGCCCGTCAACGCGAGCTTTCCGAAGAAAAACGCCTGGTCGAACAGATGCTGCGCTGATCGGGAGTATCTCGGTGCGCACGGCGCACCCTACTCCATCTCGTAGGGTGCGCTGCATTCACCGATAACGGTGTGGTAGCCCGGATGCAATCCGGGACAATAGCGGCAAAATTCCCCGGATTTCATCCGGTCTACGTCAGCCTGTGAATACAGCGCCACACAAAGAAAGAGCCCCGCACTTGGCGGGGCTCTTTTATTTCAGCGGACGGCTCAGGCGCTTTGCGCCAGGTCCATCAGCTCGCGGTTGGCCACCGCGTACATGGCGTAGTCGGTGCCGGTCGCCGAACGCAGCTCGGCCAGCATCGCCTTCCAGCGGTCAACCAGGCGTTGGTGCTGGTCGAGCCACAAGGCCACGCGCGCTTCGATCTCCTGCGGCCCATCAACCATCTGCAGCACCGACACGGTGATCGCACGCTGCTGCCAGTCCAGATCATCACGGAAGGCTTCGCGGGCCAACGCTTGCCAGTTGTTCTCTACCGGCAGGTTGGTGATCTGTTGCAGGTACCAGGACAGCTCCAGCGAGCCGCCAACGGCGAAGTAGGCCGTCGCCACTTCGCTGGTGTCCTTGCCGGTGACGTCCGCCGCTTCGATGATCGGCAGCAGGGTGTACAGGTGGCTGGTGCCGGCGACCACACGCGCCAGCTCTTCCGGCGTGCCGGCTTCGACGAAGCTCTGGTAACGCGCCAGCCACTGTTCGCGGGCCGGGCCTTCGAGCAGTTCGTCCAGACGGCCGACCAGCGCCTCGATGCGCGGTGCGAAATGCGCCACGTCGCGCGCGGCATCCAGCTCGTTGCGACGGCTGCGCAGGAACCAGCGGGTGGCACGACGGCCCAGACGCATCAGTTCGTCCATCAGCTGCAGTTGCAGCTCGGCCGGCACCTTGTAGTCCAGCGCCTCGATCTGCGCCCACCAGTGCGGCAGGCGGAACAGATCACGCACTATCACGTAGGCGCCGGCGACGTTGGCCGCGCTCATGCCGGTGGACTCCTTCAGGCGCTGCACGAAGGTGATGCCCATATGGTTGACCAGGTCGTTGGCGATCTGCGTGCTGACGATTTCGCGTTTGAGGCGATGACGGCGCATGGCGTCGCCGAACTTCTCGGTGAGGATCGCCGGGAAGGCGGTTTCCATCTCGCGCGCCAGGTACTCGTCGTCCGGTACCAGGGACTTGAGCAGCGACTCCTTGAGGTCGATCTTGCTGTAGGAGATCAGCACCGACAGCTCCGGCCGGGTCAGGCCCTGGCCGTTGGTGGCGCGTTCGTTCAGCTCCTCGTCCGACGGCAGGAACTCCAGGGCGCGGTCAAGTTTGCCGGCGCTTTCCAGCGCATTCATCAGGCGCTTGTACTCGCCAACACGCTCGCGGGCGCGGCGCTCGGCCAGCGACAGAGCCTGGGTCTGCTTGTAGTTGTTGCCCAGGACCAACTCGGACACATCGTCGGTCATCTCGGCCAGCAGCTTGTTGCGCTGCTTCTCGGTCATGTCACCAGCGGAGACGATCTCGCCGAGCAGGATCTTGATGTTCACCTCGTGGTCGGAGCAGTCCACACCACCGGCGTTGTCGATGAAGTCGGTGTTGCTGGCGCCGCCATGCAGGCCGAACTCGACACGGCCGAGCTGGGTCATGCCCAGGTTGCCGCCCTCGCCCACCACCTTGGCGCGCAGTTCACGACCGTCCACGCGCAGGGCGTCGTTGGCCTTGTCGCCGACGTCGCCGTGGCTTTCCTTACTGGATTTGACGTAGGTACCGATGCCGCCGTTCCACAGCAGATCGACCGGGGCCTTTAGCAGCGCGTTGAGCAGCTCGGTGGGCGCCAGCTTATCGGCCGCGATGTCGAAGCGCGCCTTCATCTGCGGGGTGATGGCGATGCTCTTGGCGCTGCGCAGGAAGATGCCACCGCCATCGGAAATCAGCTTGACGTCGTAATCGGCCCAGCTCGAACGCGGCAGCTCGAACAGGCGCTTGCGCTCGACGAAGCTCTTGGCGGCGTCCGGGTTCGGGTCGATGAAGATATGCATGTGGTTGAAGGCCGCTACCAGTTGCAGGCTTTCCGACAGCAGCATGCCGTTGCCGAACACATCGCCGGCCATGTCGCCGATGCCGATCACGGTGACGTCGTCCTTCTGCACGTCAATGCCGCGCTCACGGAAGTGACGCTGCACCGAAACCCAGCCACCCTTGGCGGTGATGCCCATGCCCTTATGGTCGTAGCCGGCCGAGCCGCCAGAGGCGAAGGCGTCACCGAGCCAGAAGTCGTATTCGGCGGCGATACCGTTGGCGATGTCGGAGAAGGTCGCGGTGCCCTTGTCCGCCGCCACTACCAGATAGGGGTCGTCGGCGTCGTGGCGTACCACGTTCTGCGGCGGCACCACCGCGCCTTCCTTGAGGTTGTCGGTGATATCCAGCAGGCCGCTGATGAAGATGCGGTAGCAGGCGATGCCCTCGGCCATCACCTCGTCACGCGAACCACCGACCGGCATCCTGCGCGGCACGAAACCACCCTTGGCGCCCATCGGTACGATCACCGCGTTCTTCACCTGCTGCGCCTTGACCAGGCCGAGCACTTCGGTACGGAAGTCCTCTTCGCGATCCGACCAGCGCAGGCCGCCACGGGCGACGTCGCCGAAGCGCAGGTGCACACCCTCGACGCGCGGGCTGTAGACGAAGATTTCGAACTTCGGCACCGGGCGCGGAATATCCGGAATCAGCCGTGGGCTGAGTTTGAAGCTGAAGTAGGACTTGGCCGCGCCGCTGGCATCGGCCTGGAAGAAGTTGGTGCGCAGGGTGGCTTTGATCAGGTCCAGGTAGCGACGCAGGATGCGGTCTTCGTTGAGCACGGCGACGTTGTCCAGCGCAGCCAGGATGGCCTGCTCGAGCTTCTGCTGCTTGTCTTCCAGATCCTCGGCGGTGAGCTTGCGCGCCAGATAGAAACGGGTGCGGAACAGGCGCACCAGTTCCTTGGCAATATCGGCGTGGTTGACCAGGGTGGCGGCGATGTAGCTCAGCGAGAAACCCAGGCGGATCTGCTTGAGGTAACGCGCATAGGCACGCAGCAGCGCCACGTCGCGCCAGGGCATGGCGGCGGTCAGCACCAGGCGGTTGAAGGCATCGTTCTCAGCAGAGCCACCGACGATGTTGATGAAGGCATCCTGCAGGGTGTCGTTGAGCTGCTGGATGTCGACGTCCAGACCTTCGGCATAGGTGAATGCGAAGTCGTGAATCCAGAACTCGCGGCCATCGGCACGGCGCAGCTTGTAGGGGAACTCACCGAGCACACGCAGGCCGAGGTTCTCCAGAATCGGCAGCACGTCGGATAACGGCAACGGCGTATCGGCGTGATACAGCTTGCAGTGCAGTTGCTGGTCGCCCTGCGCCAGCGGCTGGTAGAAGCTCATCACCAACGGCTTGTCGTTGCTCAGGCTGAGCAGGTGCTGCATGTCCACCACCGCCGAGTGCGGGGCGAAACGCTCGCGGTAACCGGCCGGGAAGCCACCGGGGAATTCGGCCAGTACGCTGGTGCCCTGGGCTTCGCCGAGGCTTTCCACCATCAGGCTGGCGTAGTCGTCCTTCCACGAACGGCAGGCCTGGATGACTTCCTTCTCCAGACGCACGGGGTCGATCTGGGTCTTGTTCTTCGGATCGACGCGCAGGATGAACTGCACACGCGCCAGCACCGACTCGGAGAAGAAGGTCCAGAACTCGCAGTCGGTGGCCTGCAGGCGCTCCATCAGCACCTGCTGGATCTTCATCCGGGTCTCGGTGGAGTACACGTCGCGCGGCACGTAGGCCAGGCAGTAGCAGAAGCGGCCGTAGGGATCGCGACGCAGGAACACGCGGATCTTGTTGCGCTCCTGAATCTGCACGATGGAAAGCGCCGTGCTGAACAGGTCGTCCACCGGGGTCTGGAACAGGTCGTCACGCGGCAGCACTTCCAGCACCTGGGCCAGTTCCTTGCCGAGGTGGGCGCTGCTGTCGAAGCCGGAACGCTGTTTGATCACGTCCACCTTGCGGCGAATGTAGGGGATGTTCCATACGCTCTCGGCGTACACCGCCGAGGTGTACAAGCCCATGAAGCGGCATTCCTTGACCACGTTGCCTTTGGCATCGAGCTCGCGGATGGAGACGAAATCCGGGTAGGCCGGACGGTGCACCCGGCTCGGCACCGCAGCCTTGGCGAAGGACAGCAGTTGCGGTTCGCGCAGATAGGCCACCGCCTCCGGCTCGATATGCAGTTCCTCGGCGGACAATCCGGTGCGCAGGCGCTTGGACAGACCCAGCAGGGATTTCTCGTCGTAGACCATAGTGCCGCCGTCGGCGGTCGGCGCGACAGTGAACTCTTCATAGCCGAGGAAGGTGAAATGGTTGTCCAGCAACCAGTTCAGGTAGACCTTGATTTCGTCCAGCTCGGTCTTGTCCACCTTGAGCTTGGCGCGATCCAGCCAGGCCAGCAGTTCACGTGCCTTGGCCTTCATCGGCTGGAAGTCGGCGACGCTCATACGCACGTCACCAAATACCTCGTGAATGGCCTTCTCCAGAGTTTTCAGCTCGGCAGCGCTGGAGCAGCGATCGATCTCCAGAAACATCAGCGCTTCCTGCAGCACGCCCTCACCCTGGGTGCCGCGCGGCAGGATTTCCAGCAACTGACCATTCTGGTCACGGCGTACGCTGAACACGCTGTTCTGCAGCGTGTGGATGCTGTAGCCATGGCGGTTCAGTTCCATGCGCACCGAGTCGACCAGGAACGGGATGTCACCATGGAGGATTTCCACCGCGGTGTGGGTGGACTGCCAGCCATGCTTCTCGTAATCGGGGTTGAACGCGCGTACCTGCGGCTTGGCGTGATCGAACTGCTCGAGCATGCGCCAGGCCGACAGGGTGCAGCCGACCAGGTCAGACAGGCGCCGCTGGGTCAACTCTTCAAGGGCGATGATGCCGAAGAACTGTTCGGCGAAAAGGGCTACTTGTGGCAGCGCCCGCTCACTCACGTGTTGTGCCAGGGCCGCTTGCAGTTGGTGCTGGAAGTCGGCTTTGCTGGCCGCCGTAAAGAACGCCATGGTTTTGCTCCATTGGGCTAGTGGCTCGACAGGAGGTCTGGATCGCTGCCGTGAGGTGTTAGTTCAACGTTAGTCCATGAAGCGACAATGACACTTGCGAGTCGCATGCGGACTGGCGTGAAGAGCGCGACCGACGGGTCACACATAACCAGCGAGCTTAACGAGGGATGGCCTGCAACCGCTTGCGGCGCTGCGACATTTTCTTTCAAGGCTGCATCGACACGGTGCATTGCCGATGGAGCCCTGCGCAAGCTGAAGGCCCCCATCCTCAGCAGGCCTTCGACGGGAGGCGAATGCGCACTCAAACTTGAGCCGAATGTAAAAGGCCACGTTAGCCATAGACTTTTCTTCAAGTTGTATGACAACTTGCCGACTCCTGAGAATCATCCTGAAGAAGATGGCGAGGCGTTATCGTGAGCTTTTTACTGTCCTGGCAACAAAAATTCCGAGCCCTTATCGCGCTCACCCTGATCAGCCTGGTCTTGATGGCGGCCGCTTCTCTGTGGGCCAGCCATAGCGTCAGCAGTGCATTACAGGCAAGGGAACAGGCAGCCGCCTATGTCAGCGCCAGCACTCAGTTGATGAACCACTGGTGGCAACAGAACGCGTTGCGCCAGCAGATCACCCCCGACCTGCAGCAAGCGTTCAATGACGGCCTTGGTGAATTGCAAGATCTTGTCGGACAACTGTTAACACAAGCGCAGGCCCTAGAAGATGACGCCACCTTGCAACACGCCCAGCAGATCCAGGCCGTGCTGCTTGAGGAACTGGCACAACAGCGCCAGTGGCTGAGCCTCAATCAGACCCTGGGGCTGACACCTTTCGAGGGCCAACGCAAAACACTGACGGAAAAAGGCAAGGCGTTGGAGGCGATCAGTTTCGACCTGATCAAACCCTTCATTACCAGTGCCCTGAGCAGCCAGCGTGATTATCTGTCGACATTCGATCCAGCGTTCGCCCAGATTGCTCTGACGGCCATCGGCAAACTGCAGGAGCAAATCGCGGATCTCGAATGGCAAGACACGCCGATCGGCAAGAACGTGCAGGGCTATGCCCAGGCGTTCACTGATATCCACGGCAACATCAAGCGCATCAACGCGACCAATCAGCGCCTGCGCCAACTCGGCGAGCAATTGCAGACGCGCATTGACGAGCAAGCGCAAGCACTGCAGAGCGGCCTGTTATTGCGCCGCACGCAGGAAGCCGAACAGGCGCGCCTGTCGGCACTGTGGATGATGGGGCTGAGCTTCCTTGCCGTTGCTGCCCTGCTCTGCTTCACCCTGCTGCAGGCGTCGCGCACGCTGGTCACCCGCCTGCGCAATGCCGCCCAGTTGCTCACTCAGGTCGCTTCCGGCGATCTCACCGGCAAGCTGCCGGTAGGCAGCAACCCGCGTGACGAATTCAACCAGTTGGCCGAATCCGCCAACCGCATGATCCAGGGCATCGGCGGCATCGTTGCCGAAGTGGTGCGCGCCAACGGCGAGCTGAGCCGCCTGCACCATTACCTGGGCGATGCCATGCGCCAATTGGGCGACAACAGCACCCAGGTGGAGATACAGACCGAGCAGGCTGCCTCGGCCTCACATCAGATCAGCGCCACCCTCAACGACATGGCGCAACGCACCGCCGAAGTCGGCACCGCCACCACCAGCGCTTACGATGCCGCGCGCGATGGCGGCAAGGTAATCGCTGCCAGCGTCGACAGCATGAGTCGCCTGGCGCAGCTGATTCAGGACACCCACAGCCAGGTCGATGCTCTCGGCCAAAGCAGCGCAAGGGTCAACGGCATCGTCGATGTGATCAACAGCCTCGCCGACCAGACCAACCTGCTCGCTCTCAACGCGGCCATCGAGGCGGCAAGAGCGGGTGGCGCCGGCCGCGGCTTCTCGGTGGTGGCCGATGAGGTGCGCTCGCTGGCGCAGAAGACGGTCTCGGCAACCACCGACATCAGCGCCATCGTCGGCGAGTTCCAGCAGCAGACCCGTCACATGCACCAGTTGATGAGCAATGGCCTGAACCTGGCCGCCGACAGCGAGCGACATGCCGCTCAGGTAGCTGACGCCATTAGCTCCATCACCTCGGCGATGGAGCGCCTGACCGGCGAGATGAACCAGGTCGTGGTGGCCATCGAGGAAGTGTCCACCACCACCGAAGACATCGCCGACAAGATGGAAACCATCAACGTGCATACCGGGCAAAGCAAGGACCTGCGCCATACCCTGGGCGGCCATACCGAGGGGCTGTCGTCTCAGGTCGATGCATTGGGACGCAGCGCCAGTCAGTTCCGACTGGCCTGAGCCCCATCGACTTTTCCTATATAGGGTGCACGTTTTAATTAGTTGGACGCCTCAGGCAGGTCGTTGAAAAATGACCGCCATGGATGACGGCTACGGCCGTCGCAAGCCGTGCCAGCACCGGCCTATCGCTGCCTGCCTGAGGAGCTCCCGCGTGAACGATCTGCTTCTGAACTGTGACATCGGCGAAAGCTTCGGCGCCTGGACCCTGGGCCTGGACGCCGAGGTCATGCCCTATATCGACTGCGCCAACATCGCCTGCGGCTTCCACGCCTCCGACCCCAGCGTGATGCGCAAGACCGTGGCCCTGGCCGTGACCCACGATGTACGCATCGGTGCACACACCGCTTACCAGGATCTGGTCGGTTTCGGCCGCCGCTCGATGGACTGCACGCCGCAGGAAGTCGAAGACCTGATGCTCTACCAGATCGGTGCACTGGAAGGCATTTGCCGCAGCCAGGGCACCCGTGTCAGCTACGTCAAACCTCACGGCGCGCTGTATCAGGACATGATGCGCAAGCCCGCCACCCTGCGCGCGGTGATGAGCGCCGTGGCCAAGTACGACCGCCAGTTGCCGCTGATGCTGATGTGCACCCGTGACAACAGCGCAGCCCAGGCACTGGGCGACGAATTCGGCCTGACCCTGTGGTTCGAAGCCTTCGCCGACCGCGCCTACGACGCCGCCGGTTTCCTGGTCAGCCGCAGCCTACCGGGTGCCGTGCATCACGACAGCGAGGTGATCGTCAGCCAGGCAGTCACCCTGGCGCGTGGCGAGGCCCTGCAGGCCAGCGACGGCAGCGCACTGCACCTGGCCGCGCAGACGCTGTGCGTGCATGGCGACAACGCCAGTTCGGTGGCTGCCGTGCAACGCATCCGCCAGGCCTTCGACAGCCTGGTTCAGGCATGAAGGCGCCCAACGCCCGGCTGGAAGTCGCCGGCATCGATAGTGTGATCCTGCGCCTGTTCGACTTTATCGATGAAGCCAACATGCCGTGGATGCTGGCCGCACGCACGCGCCTGCAGGAAGTGTTCGGCGACGCACTGATCGACCTCGTCCCCTCCTACACCACGCTGTTGCTGCACTACGACCTGTGCCAGCTCGACAGCGAGCAGGCGCGAGCGAAGGTCGCTGAAGCACTCGATGGCTTGCAGCCTGCCGATCTGCAAGGCGGTCGCGAACACCAGTTGCCCACCTGGTACGACCGCAGCGTCGGCCCGGAGCTGCAACTGCTGGCCCGCCGTAGCGGGCTCAGCGAAGCCGAGGTGATCGCCCGGCACAGCGGCCATGCCTATCAGGTATTCGCCCTGGGTTTCGCCCCCGGCTTCGCCTTCATGGGCCTGGTCGAGAAAATCCTCGCCGCGCCGCGCCTGAGCACACCGCGCAAGCGCATCGCCGCCGGCAGCGTCGGCATCGCCGAACGGCAGACGGCCGCCTACCCGGTGGTTTCGCCCGGCGGCTGGAATCTGATCGGGCGCACGCCAAGCCGCCTGTTCGGCAGCGACATCGAAGGCTATAGCCTGCTGCAACCCGGTGATCAGGTGCGTTTCGTGCCCATCGAGCGCGCCGAATTCATCCGCCTGGGTGGTGACGACAGCCCGCTGGAGGCCAGCCAATGAGCGCTATCGATGGCGGCCTGCGCGTATTGCGCAGCAGCCCTTTCATTCAACTGCAGGATGCTGGCCGCTTCGGCGTACGCCACCTCGGCGTGACCCAGTGCGGCGCCCTGGACTGGATCGCCCATCGCTGGGCCAACTGGCTGCTGGGCAACCCGCTGACTGCCGCTGTGGTGGAGATCACTCTGGGCAATGCCGAGTTCGAATGCAGCCGCGACGCCACCCTGGCGCTAACCGGTGCCGACCTCGGTGCACGGCTGGACGACCAGCCGCTAACACCGTGGCGCAACTTCGCAGTGCGCGAAGGCCAGCGCCTGAGCTTCGCCCAGCCGCGCCAGGGCGCGCGTGCCTACCTGGCTGCGCCGGGTGGATTCCAGGCACCCTTGGTGCTCGGCAGTTGCGCCACTATGCTGCGCGAAGGGCTTGGCGGCCTGCTGGGCGATGGCCGTACCATTGCTGTCGGCGACTCGCTGGGCTGGACCGCTGCCACTGGCGCAACGCGGCAGATGCCCGCCGAATTCATTCCCGAATACCAGGCAGCGCCTCGCCTGCAACTGGTGCTGGGCGCGCAAATTGGCGACTTTCGCGGGCAGAGCCTGTTCGACGCCTTCAACAGTGAATGGCTGATCGACCAACGCGCCGACCGCATGGGCATTCGCCTGAACGGTCCGCAGCTGCAATGCCAGCGGGGCTCAATGATCTCCGAAGGCATCCCTTTGGGCGCCGTACAGGTGCCACCGGACGGCCAGCCGATCATCCTGCTCAATGATCGCCAGACCATCGGTGGCTACCCGCGCCTGGGTGCGCTGACGCCACAGGCCGTGGCTCGGCTGGCGCAATGCCTGCCAGGGCAGACCGTACACCTTGTGCCCACCACGCAGGACAGCGCCCTCCTCGCCCAGCGTCAACTCCTCGCGCAGTGGCAATAGCGACGCGTAGCAATGGCCCACCTGCGGCAATGGCGGGTCATTGCGGCGCTGGCGATCAGCCTCTCATTTCTGTTGCCAGACTGTTCATGAACAGCGCCGCAGATAGCGGCTGAAGCCGCAAATGCATTAAAGTCGGCGGTCTGCACGCGCGGCAATCAAAGCCCCGCCCATCCGCCAGAAGAGCCCTACGATGGAACACCGTGAAGCGCTGGTCGCGTTACGCCAATTTCTCTCCACTCAGATCCTCGGCCAGGAAAAGCTCATCGAGCGTTTGCTGATCGCCCTGCTCGCTGATGGCCATCTGCTGGTCGAAGGCGCCCCTGGTCTGGCCAAGACAAAGGCGATCAAGGAGCTGGCCGAAGGCATCGAGGGCGAGTTCCATCGCATCCAGTTCACCCCGGATCTGCTGCCAGCAGACATCACCGGCACCGAGATCTACCGCCCGGAAACTGGCAGCTTCGTGTTCCAGCAGGGGCCGATCTTCCACAACCTGGTGCTGGCCGACGAGATCAACCGCGCTCCGGCCAAGGTGCAGTCGGCGCTGCTCGAAGCCATGGCCGAGCGCCAGGTCTCGGTCGGACGCTCGACCTACGATCTGTCGCCGCTGTTTCTGGTCATGGCCACGCAGAACCCCATCGAGCAGGAAGGCACCTACCCGTTGCCGGAAGCGCAACTCGACCGCTTCCTTATGCATGTGAAGATCGGTTTTCCCGACGCGGCCGTGGAGCGCAAGATCCTCGCCCAGGCCCGCGGCGATGCGCTCAATGGTGAGGCCAAGCCCGAGCACCGAGTCAGCCAGCAGGCCGTGTTCGCCGCACGCAAGGAAATTCTTGGCCTGTACATGGCCGATGCCGTGGAGGAATACCTGGTGCAACTGGTCATGGCCAGCCGCACCCCGGCCAAGTTCGACGCCGAGCTGGCCGACTGGATCGCTTACGGCGCCAGCCCGCGCGGTTCCATCGCCCTCGACCGTTGCGCACGCGCTCATGCCTGGCTGGCCGGGCGCGACTTCGTCAGCCCGGAAGATATCCAGGCGGTGCTGTTCGACGTGCTACGCCACCGCATCATCCTGTCCTTCGAAGCGGAAGCCTCGGGGGTCGATCAGGACCGCGTGATCCAGCGCATCCTCGACGTGGTGGCGGTGGCCTGAATGCCATATTGCGCGCTTGTCTCCCCTCTCCCGCTTGCGGGAGACGACTGCATGGATGCAGGAGGTAGAGCGACGCAGGATGCCAAAGCCGAGTGGTCAGGGGAGAGGGCAGCGAAACGCCCCACCCTCTCCCCAGCCCTCGCCCATAAATGGGCGAGGGAGCACGGCAGGATGGCGTGAGATCGATATGTCCAGCCCAACCCCGGCACCCGGCATCCATATCACCCTCGGCGAGCTGATCGACATGCGCCACAAGGTGCATGAGGTGCCGCTGTTCTCCACCCCTGCCCGGCGCAGCCCGCTGATCGGCCTGCATCACTCCAAGCTGCGCGGCCGTGGCGTGGACTTCGACCAGGTGCGCGTCTACCAGCCGGGCGACGATGTACGCACCATCGACTGGCGCGTCACCGCACGCACCCAGGAGCCGCACACCAAGCTGTTCCATGAGGAACGCGAGCGCCCCATCTTCATCATCAGCGAGCAGAGCCAGCGCCTGTTCTTTGGCTCCGGCCAATGCTTCAAGTCGGTGCTGGCCGCTCGCGCCGCTGCGCTGATCGGCTGGGCCGCGCTGGGTCACAACGATCGTATCGGTGGCCTGGTGTTCGCCGACAACGAGCATCACGAGGTCAAGCCGCGGCGCAGCAAGCAGAGCCTGCTGCAACTGCTCAACCTGCTGGCCCGCGCCAACCAGGCGCTCGGTCCGGAAAGCCAGGCCAACACCAGCCGCGACAATTTTGGCCTGGCCCTGCGTCGCGCCCGCGAGGTGCTGCGCCCGGGCAGCCTGGTAATCGTGCTCTGCGACGAACGTGCCCTCAGCGACAACGCCGAACAGCAACTCACCTTGCTCGCACGCCACACGGACCTGTTGCTGCTGCCACTGTCCGATCCGCTCGACCACGCCTTGCCGGCCGCCGGCCTGCTGCGTTTCACCCAGAACGGCGCTCAGCTGGAGCTCGACAGCCACAACGGCGACCTGCGCCAGGCTTATCGCACACAGGCCCAGGCCCGTGAGGCACGCTGGCAACGCCTGGCACAAAAGCTGGGCGTGCCGCTGCTGCCGCTGAGCACGCAGTTCGAACTGGTCGAGCAATTGCAGGAGCAGCTCAGCAGCCTGCACGCGAGAAAATCCCTATGAATCCCATCGACCAGTTGCAGCCGCTGATCGATCCAGCGCCCGTGCCCTGGTGGCCACCAGCACCCGGCTGGTGGTTGCTGGCTGTGCTCTTGCCACTGCTGGCATGGGGCCTGTGGCGCTTGCTGCGCAATTGGCAACGCCGTCCGCCAAAGGTGGTCACGCAGCAAACACTCGACCCACTGCGCCAGGCTGCGCTCGACGAACTGTCGCGTCTGAGCAAGCCGTTCGACGGCGCCCCGGCCGGCCCCTGGCTGCAGCAGCTCAACGCCCTGCTCAAGCGCCTGTGCCGCGAACGCTATCCCGAGAGTGCCAGCCACACCCTGAGCAGCCGCGCCTGGCTGGCGTTTCTCGATAACCGCTGTCCGGCGGCGGGTCTGACCCGCTGGATGATACTCGTCGACGGTAGCTACAGACCGCAGTGCACGCTGAGCGACAAGGCCATAGTGGAGCTCGATCAGGCCATCGCCACCTGGATTCGCAAGCATGTTTGAGTTCGCCTGGCCCTGGGTCTTTCTGCTCGCGCCGCTGCCCTGGCTACTGCGCGTGCTGCTACCGCCGGCCGACAGCGGTGATGCGGCGCTGCGCGTCGGCTTTCTCGACGAGTTGCAGGCCCTGAGCGGGCGTCGCGCCCATGCTGCTCTGCCCAGCTGGCGCCAGCAAGCGCCACTAGTGCTGCTCTGGTGCCTGTTGTTGTGCGCCGCTGGCCGGCCGCAGTGGGTCGGCGAACCGCTACCGCTGCCGGCCAGCGGCCGCGATTTGCTGCTCGCCGTGGATGTCTCCGGTTCCATGGATTACGCCGACATGCAGTGGGATGACGAGCCAATCAGCCGCCTGGAGCTGGTCAAACGCCTGCTCGGCGATTTCATCGAAGGTCGCCGTGGCGATCGCGTTGGCCTGATCCTGTTCGGCAGCCAGGCCTATCTGCAGGCGCCGTTGACCTTCGACCGCCACACCGTACGCACCTGGCTGGACGAGGCGCTGATCGGCATCGCTGGCAAGAACACTGCCATCGGCGACGCCATCGGCCTGGCAGTCAAGCGCCTGCGCCAACGTCCGGCGCAAAGTCGCGTGCTGGTGCTGATCACCGACGGCGCCAACAACGGCGGCGAAATCGACCCGATGGTGGCTGCACAACTGGCCGCCGATGAAGGTGTGCGTATCTATGCCATCGGCATCGGCGCAGACCCACAGCAAAGCGGTGCATTCGGCAGCTTCGGCTTCAGCGCGTTGGATCTGGACGAAACCAGCCTGCGCGCGATCACGGACGTCACGGGCGGTGAGTATTTCCGCGCACGCAATCAGGCCGAGCTGACCCAGATCGAACAGACCCTCGACCGCCTCGAGCCCGTCGCCCAGCAACCCACCCTCGCCCGCCCGGCCCAGGCCCTCTATGCCTGGCCACTGGCGCTGGCGCTGCTGGGCTCGCTGCTGCTGGTTGGCCAGGTGCTCTGGCCTGACCTGCTACAGCGACTCAGGAGGCGTGCATGAGCCTGCTCTGGCCGGAATGGCTGCGCCCATTGTGGCTGCTGGCCGCGCCCTTGCTGGCCTGGTTGCTCTGGCGCCTGTGGCATCGCGAGCGCCAGAGCGGGCGTTGGCAACTGCTGCTACCCCCTGTATTCCATCAGGCGCTGCTCAAGGGTGGCAGCGGCCGCTCCAGCAAGCTGCCCTGGCTGGCACTCGGCCTGGCCTGGCTGCTGGCGGTACTGGCGCTACTCGGCCCCAGTTGGCAGCGCGTTGAGCAGAGCAACCAGAAGCCTGCCGACCCACTGTTGATCCTGCTCGAACTGACGCCGCAGATGCTCGCAACAGACGGCCGCCCCAACCGTCTGGAACAGACCCGACGCAAGCTGCTCGACCTGCTCGAAGCCCGTCGCGACGCGCAGACAGCAATCATCGTTTACGCCGGCAGCGCACACAGCCTGGTGCCGCTGTCCGATGACCTGGCCACCAGCCGCAACCTGCTCGAAGCGCTGAAACCCTCGCTGATGCCGGAGCCGGGCCGACGCGCCGATCTGGCCGTCGCGCGCGCGCTGCAACTGCTCGACCAGGCGCAACTGGGCCAGGGCCGCCTGCTACTGATCACCAGCGCCCTCGATGATGAGGAACGCAGCGGCATCCAGCAGGCACTGGAGAAACGCTCGGTACCGCTGCTGGTGCTTGGCGTGGGTAGTCGCGAAGGCGCGCCAGTGGTGCAAGAGGACGGTAGCTTTCTCAAGGACTCGCGCGGCGCCATCCTGATCCCACGCCTGGATGCACGCGGCCTGCGGGAAACCGCCGAGGCCCATGGCGGTCGCTATGCGACGATCCGCCTGGACGACGACGACCTGCGCCGCCTGGGCCTGCTCGATGGCCCACAGGCCATGCGCGCGGCAGGTGAGCCGACCTTGCTCGACAGCCATATCGACCAGGGCTACTGGCTGCTGCTGCCACTGCTAATGCTGGCCGCCTGTGCCGGGCGCCGCGGCTGGCTGTTCTGCCTGCCACTGCTGCTGATGCTGCCGCCACAAAACAGCCAGGCCTTCGAATTCGACGACCTCTGGCTGCGCCGCGATCAGCAGGGCCAGCGCCTGCTGGAAGCACAACGCCCTGACGAAGCCGCCCAACGCTTCGTCGATCCGCAGTGGCAAGGCAAGGCTCTCTATGAAGCCGAGGATTACTCTGCCGCCGCAGAGCGTTTCGCCAAGGGCGACAGCGCCATCGATCACTACAATCGCGGTAACGCCCTGGCCAAGGCCGGTGAACTGGAAGCGGCGCTGGATGCCTATGAGCAGGCCCTGGAACGCCAACCGGAGCTGGCGGCCGCGCAGCACAACAAGGCCCTGGTGGAAGAAGCGCTGCGCCAACGCGAGAATCAGCAGCAATCCGGCGAGGGTGACTCGGCCGAGCAGCAAGCACCCGACGACGATCAGGCGGAGCCGAAGGAATCCACGGCCGGCCAGCCCGCCGACAGCACCGCTGCACAGCCTACCCAGCCGAGCAGTAGCGGTGAAAACAGCGAGAGCAGCGCAGTACAGGGCAGCGCGAATGGCACCGGGGACGACAGCCAACCCGACAGCCACACCGACAGTGCCTCCCCAGACGATGCCGAGCCCGTTGAGCAACCCCGCACGGAAGCCGACCTGGGCACCGCGGCAGAACGTCGGCAAGCGCTGGAACAATGGCTGCGGCAGATCCCGGACGACCCGGCGGAGCTGCTGCGGCGCAAATTCTGGTATGAACAGCAACAACGTCAGGACTCGAACCGATGAAGCGTCTGGTCTTCCTGCTTCTTCTAGTGCTCGCGGGGCAGGCCCATGCCGAAGCCTTTTTCGCCAGCGTCGACCGCACTCGCCTGAGCGAAGGCGAAACGGTGGTACTGACGCTGGAGTCGACTGACCCGACCCGCTTTGGTCGGCCCGACCTGAGCCCGCTGGAGAAAGACTTCGAGGTACTTGGCAGTCGTCAGGTCAACCGCCTGAGCAGCATCGGCGATGCACCGCGCGCCAGCACTCGCTGGATCCTCACCCTGCAGCCGCGCCGCAACGGCGAGGTGACAATCCCGGCAATCCGCCTTGAAGACGCCGAAACCCTGCCGATCACGCTGAATGTCGAGGCAGCTGTCAGCGCCGGCGATGGCGAACAACTGGCACCGGTATTCATCGATGCCAGCCTCGATCAGGACAACGTCTACGTCCAGGCTCAGGCGGTGCTGACCCTGCGCATCTACCACTCGGTGTCCATGTACGACGACAGCAGCCTGACGCCGCTGCGGCTGCCCGATGCCCGCGTCGAACAACTGGGCGAACCGCGCACTTACGAAAAGAGCATAGGCGGCGTGCTGCACGGCGTGATCGAACTGCAGTACGCCATCTATCCGCAGCGCAGCGGCGAGCTGGTGATTCCCGGGCAGACCTTCAGCGCCACCCTGGTCGACCGCTCGCGCAATACCGACTTCCTGCCATTCGGGCCACGCACCGGCAAGGTCTCACGGGTCAAGTCCCCCGACATTCCGTTGCAGGTCAAACCCAAGCCGGCCGACTACCCGGCCGATGCGCCCTGGCTGCCGGCGCGTGCGCTGGGCCTGGCGGAAACCTGGAACCCGCAACCGGAGCAGAGCCAGGTCGGCGACTCCCTGACCCGCCGCCTGATTCTCAAGGTCGACGGACTTTCCAGCGCCCAGTTGCCGCCATTACCGGCGACCCAGGTCGACGGCCTGCGTCGCTACCCGGATCAGCCGCAGATGAACGACCAGAAGAGCGAAACGGGCATCATCGGCACCCGCGAGGAACGCGAGGCGCTGGTGCCTAATCGCAGCGGCAGTTTCGACCTGCCGCCTCTGGAAGTGCTGTGGTGGAACACCCAGACCGACACACTGGAGCGCACCACCCTCTCCGCCCGCACGTTGCAGGTCGCGGCAAACCCGCAGCTGCAGAACGATGAACAACCCAATACACCGATGGTGACGACCCAGGTGATCGAGGGGCCGGACCTGTGGCCCTGGCAGTTGGCCTGCGCGCTATTGAGCGTAACCACGCTGCTCGGCTTCGGTTTGTGGTGGCATGCCCGCCGGCAACCGGCGATCCAGCGCGCGGCACAGAGCGGCCCCAGCCCGCGCACGCTGCTCGACGACATCAAGCGGGCCTGCCAGGCCGGCGATGCCCAGGCCACGCGCCATGCACTCGACGCCTGGGCCCGTCAGCAACCGGAAACCCTCGCCGATATGGCCGCACGCTACGTGCCGCTGTCGGACGCCCTGGACGGTCTTAATGGCGCGCTGTACAGCGAAGTTGGCCAACAGTGGCAAGGCGAGGAGCTGTGGAAGGCAATTCGCAACCTGCCCGCCGCACAGGAGCCAAGCGCAGCGCCGCAGGAAAGCAGCGCGCTGCCGCCGCTGTATCCGCGCTAGCACTGCTCTCGCGGGCATCGAAGCGAACCCCACGCAGCGCGTTCGGATCACGGCGACAACGCCAACGTGGCTGGCGCCTACGGATTGCAGTGGCCCCACAGAACTGTAGGAGCCGGCTTGCCGGCGATACACCCTATGGCTGCAATGATCGCCAGCAAACTGGCTCCTACAAAGCGCACAGCGGAAACATACCGATAGCCCATAAAAAAACCGCGGCCCAAGGGCCGCGGTTTTCGTTCTACGCGATAGGCATCAAGCCTTGGCGCGCATTTTCTCGGTATTGATCAGGAAGCGAGCCAGAGCCGGTAGCAGCCAGATCGCACCGATCATGTTCCACAGGAACATGAAGGTCAGCATCAAGCCCATGTCTGCCTGGAACTTGATCGCCGAGAAGATCCAGGTCGCCACACCGATCGCCAGGCAGACGCCGGTGAACAGTACCGCCTTACCGGTAGACTTCAGTGTCTCGTAGTAGGCTTCCTGCAGCGGCATGCCCTGACGCAGGTAGGTCTCCAGACGGCTGTAGATGTAGATGCCATAGTCGACACCGATACCCACACCCAATGCGATCACCGGCAGCGTGGCGACCTTCACACCGATACCCATGAAGGCCATCAGCGCGTTGCCCAGCACCGAGGTCAACACCAGTGGCAGGATCACGCAGAGGGTCGCAGCCAGCGAGCGGAAGGTCAGCAGACACATGATGCTCACCGCCGCGTAAACGGCGATCAGCATGGTGGTCTCGGACTCGGCGATTACCTCGTTGGTCGCGGCTTCGATACCGGCGTTACCGGCAGCCAGTACCACCTGAAGGTCGTCAGTGGTGTGCTGCGCAGAGAACTCTTCAGCCGCAGCCACGGCGCGCGACAGGGTCTCGGCCTTGTGGTCTTCGAGGAACACCAGCACCGGCGCCACCGAGCAGTCGGCGTTGTACAGGCCTTCGGCACGGGCAATGGAGTTGTTCAGTACGTCCTGGTTACGCGACAGGGTTTCCCATTTCAGGTTGCCCTCGTTCATGCCCTTGATCACCTGCTTGGACACGGTGACCATGGAGATGGCCGACTGCACGCCCTCGGTGTTCTCCATCTTCCACATCAGCTCGTCC
Organism: Pseudomonas sp. YY-1; assembly: GCF_002843095.1. Lineage (NCBI taxonomy): Bacteria > Pseudomonadati > Pseudomonadota > Gammaproteobacteria > Pseudomonadales > Pseudomonadaceae > Pseudomonas > Pseudomonas sp. YY-1. Next base: position 27,700 of record NZ_PJLX01000021.1, read on the forward strand.
ATGGCGGCCAGGCTGTCATAGGTAGAGCAGCCTTCGGGGCCGGTCTTGATCATGACTACCAGCACGTCGGAACTGGTCGAGTAGTTGCGGATGACGAAGTCATTGTCCAGGTTGTAGCGCGAGTCCGGATGCAGTTCCGGCGCGCCCTGATCGAGGTCGCCGATCTTCAGGTTCTGCCCGTACCAGACACCACCAGCCAGCGCCACCACGGCAACGACAACGGAGATCGGTGCCACCATCGGATGGGCGAAGTTGGAAATGGCGCGCCAGACCGGATGATCCTTGGCAGCCTCCTCGCGGCTCTTCTTCACCGCACGGTTGCCGATACCGATATAGGAAATCACGACCGGCAGCAGGATCAGGTTGGTGAGGATGATCACCGCCACACCCATCGATGCGCCGATGGCCAGTTCGCGGATCACGCCGATATCGATCAGCAGCAGGGTAACGAAGCCAACTGCGTCGGACAGCAGCGCCACCAGCCCCGGGATGAACAGTTGGCGGAACGCCATGCGCGCGGCGGAGAGTGCATCGGTCGCCTCACCCGATGCCATGGCGATGCCGTTGATCTTCTGCACGCCATGGGAGATGCCGATGGCAAATACCAGGAATGGCACCAGCATCGAATAGGGATCGAGACCGAAGCCCAGGGTGTGCAGCAAGCCCAGCTGCCAGATCACCGCGACCAGCGTGGTGACCAGCACCGCTAAGGTGCTCTTGACGCAGTGGGTGAACCACAGCAGCAGCACGAAGGTGATGCCAATGGCCACGGCAAAGAACAGCGCCACACCGATCAGGCCATCGATGAGATCACCGACCTTCTTGGCGAAGCCGATGATATGCACCTTGACGTTGGGATTCTGCGCCTCGTACTTCTGGCGAATCTTGTCTTCAAGCTCGTGAGAGAACTTCTGGTAGTCCAGCTTGATCAGCTTGCTCTGATCATTCGGGTCCGGGTAGGACTCGAGCAGCGGAATATCGACGATGCTGGACTTGAAGTTGTTCGCCACCAGGCGACCGATCTGACCGGACTTGAGGATGTTGCTACGCAGATCCTCAAGGCTGTCTGCAGAACCGTCGTAGGTCTGCGGGATCACTTCGCCGCCGGCGAAGCCCTCTTCGGTCACTTCGGTCCAGCGCACGCTCGGACTCCACAGCGACTTCAGACCGGAGCGGTCGACGCCAGGAATGTAGAACGCCTCGTCATTGATCTGCCGCAGCGTTTCCATGTATTCCTTGCTGAAGATGTCACCATCGGTGGCTTCCACCGAGATGCGCACCGTGTTACCCAGGTTGGCCAGGTCATTACGGTGTTCGAGCATCTTCTGAATATAGGGGTGCCCCAGCGGAATCATCTTCTCGAAACTGGTCTGCGGGCGTACCTGGGCAGCCTGATAGAACAGGAAGATGCTGATCAGCAGGCAGATCAGGATCACCGCCGGGCGATTGTTGAAAATCAGCCGTTCAAGGAAGGAAGCAGGCTGTTGTTGGTGCTTGGTCATGCAAAGGCTCCCGGCTTGTTATTGTTGGCCCAGATCGGCGCCAGTCGAGGCGGCGAGGTGAACGCCGCCCTGCCCCACCAGGATCAGGTTGCCGTTATCCAGTGCAGCTATCCCGGCCAGCGAAAGGCGGTCGGGACGGTTGATCAGGCCGAAAGTCTGACCGTGATCCTTGCTGCGCAACACGGTGCCACCGTGCCCTACCACAGCGACGTTGCCATCATTGAGCAGCGCGCCATCGGCCAGACCGAACTCCAGCGGACCATTGTTCGGCGTATTGAGTTTGACCTGCTGCCAGCTATCACCGAAGTCGGTGGAACGGAACAGGTGGCCGCGCAGGCCGTAGGCCAGCAAGGTGGCCGACTGGTCGGTGCCGAGCACGCCGAACAGCGAACCCTCGTAGGGCAGATCCTCGATGCGTTCCCAGGTCTGGCCCCAGTCAGCGGAGCGGAACATCTGGCCCAGCTCACCGACGATAAACAGGCCCGAGTCCTTCACAGCGGCAATGGCATTGAGGTGATAGGCGTCTTCGTTGTCGAGACGATCGCTGACGTCTTCCCAGTTCTGGCCACCATCGTTGGTTTCCAGCAGCGCGCCATAAGCGCCCACGGCGTAGCCGGTCTCAAGATCCTTGAACCAGATATCCAGCAGCGGCGCCTCGCGTTCGAGGTCTTCGTACTGCTTGGTCCAGGTCAGGCCGCCATCGGTGGTCGCGAGGATCTGCGCATCGTGACCGACGACCCAACCATGCTGCGCATTGACGAAGAACAGGGAGGTCAGCATCTGGCGAGTCGGCACCTTGGCCTGCTGCCAGCTTTGCCCCTGGTCGTTGGAATAGAGAATGTGGCCACGGTCGCCAACGGCAACCAGGCGCTCGCCGGTGTTGACCACATCGAGCAACAGGCTGTGCACGGCCTTGGGCGACTCGATGGCGAAGCCGGCATCAGCCGCAGCCGAGGTCTCGGCCTGCAAGGGTGCGGCAGCGAAAGCCAGAATGGAAAGCACACTGCACAGCGAGAGCGCTTTAGCCAGCGGCGAATGGACACGGAGCGCCGATTTGCGCGCCAGGATGGGCGCCAGACCGGACTGGGTGCGCCGCATGACGGGCTCACTCATATACCTTCCCCCTTTCTTGTTATAGGCGGTACTGCTGATTAGCAGGCCGCTCATCCTAGCGAGCTTCGGAAAGCCCTGACAATTGGCGCGACGTTATGTTTTGTTAAGGCAAAACCCGCGTGATAGAAGCCTATCCATCAAGCTGATACGAAAAGGCCGCTACTACTGTAGCGGCCTTCGCGTGAGACTACACGACTATTATCGCGTACCGCGGCGACGCAGGGCTGCTGGCTTGAAGTAGCCGTCGTCCGGAGTGGCCTGGGTGAAGTCGATGGTATTGCTCTCTTCGTTGTCCAGGTTCTGCACGTGATAACGACGCGCCTGCAGGTCATGGAACACATCGAGCGCGGACCAGGTGGTCGGCAGGTCGTAGTAGTTCTTCAGGTAGGCGATGGATACGCGCCACAACTCACCACGGCCGTCGTACTGATCCACCACCGCGGCTTGCCAGCTGTCCTCGTCGAGGAACAGGGTGCGCTTGGAGTAGATATGGCGGGCGCCGGACTTCAGCGTGCCCTCGACCACCCATACGCGGTGCAGCTCGTTACGGGTCAGCGCCGGGTTGAGGTGACCAACCTGCAGCAGATCCTTGTACTTAACCTCGGGGCTGGTGACCTTATAGTTGTTGTACGGGATGTAGATTTCCTTCTTGCCCACCAGTTTCCAGTCATAGCGATCCGGAGCACCGTTGAACATGTCGGTGTCGTCGGCGGTACGCAGACCGTCAGCAGCGGCGATCGGGGTGTCGTAGGCCAGGTTCGGCGCACGACGCACGCGGCGCTGACCGGCGTTGTAACCCCAGGCCTGACGGGGTTCCTTGACCTGATCCAGAGTCTCGTGAACCAGTACCGCACCACCGGCCAGACGCGCCGGGCTGGTGGTGAAGGACAGGTAGTAGAACATGATGTTGTTCAGGTCGGCGAAGGAGCCGTTCTGCAGGTAGTACTTGAACAGCGCTTCCTGCTGGGAAGTGACCAGCGAGTAGGCGCCATTGCGCTGTACTGCCACTTCCGAGGCGCGACGCACAATATAGGTGCCGCGGTAGCGGGCGATGTGGTTCCACAGCGCCTCGACACCGTTCTGCGGGATCGGGAACGGGATTCCGCCGTAGGCATCGGAGAAGCCGTTGCCGCCATCGACCAGCTTGGCGCTGGTGGCGTTCTTGGCGGTGTTGTCATAGACCCACTGCGGCGCGGAGCCGGAGCGGCGGGTCTGGTAGACCGGCATCTGGTAGGTTTCCGGATAAGCCTTGAACATGGCGATCTGACCGGGAGTCAGGTTGGCCTCGTACTGGCTAAGGTTGGCCGCGGTGATGGTGAACAGCGGCTTGTCGTCCGGGAACGGATTGACGTGGTGCTGGCCAGAGCGAGTGTAGCCAGCCGGCGCCTGAGTGATGCCACCGGTCCAGGCCGGAATGGTGCCGGCGGCGTTGCCGGCTTTTTCGGCGCCGAAGGGGGTCAGGGTATCGCCAAGTTTTGCGGCTTCCTGCGGGGAAACGGCAGCCAGCGCGGAGCCGGCGGAAAACGCCAGTGCAACGGCTACGGCCATCAGCCTGTGCTTGTTCAGCATGGGTAATTCTCCGTGAAGAGTATTGCCGAGCGCCCGAGAGCGCCCGACCTATTTCTGTTTATAGGTATTAGAAGGAGTACTTGACGTTCAGACCGATGTTGTCGCGGTCACGCGCACCGTTGTTCTGGCCTGCGCCATAGAACTCGGTGTACTGGAGCTCGGCTTCCAGGCTGTTCAGATAGCTGGCGCGCATACCGACGGTGTAGGCCTTGCGACCTTCGATGAAGTTGCCGGTCTGGTGCGAGTTACCTTCGAAATCGTGCTTGAACACCGCGAATGGCGACAGGTTCACGCCAGCGTAAACGTCGTTCCAGGTGCCGGAGAGCACCAGAGTGTAGCCATAGGCGTTCTTGTTGACCTGGTCGTCGCGATTATCACGGCCATCGTTGCCTATATAAGAGGTATTGCCGCGACCCGAGTAGTAGCGAGTACCGTTGCGGGACTCGTACTGCAGGCTGTCGCCACGCAGGTGCTCGGAGGCCAGTTCGGCGATCCCGAACAACGAGTCGAAGCCCAGGCTCGGACCGAAGTTATAAATGGTACCCAGGGAAGTGTTGAATGCTTCAACGCGGGTGTAGTTGTGAATTTGATCGCCCAGTTGCACTTGCTGGCCACCGATATTCACACGACCACCGCCAGCCAGTTGAGGAGCCTGGGTCAGCAAATCGCCGAGCAGATCGTTGGTTGCAGCAATGCCGATCGGCAGGTTCGGGCGGTAGGACAGCTCACCAAAAACGGAAGCGTTACCTACGGTTGTGTTGAAGCTGAAACCGTACATGCGGATGTCTTCGGCATACTCGCGACGGGCGTTGACTTGGTTGGCTACATCAACCGTAGCCAACCCACCGGCCGCGTTCTGGGACGCATTCGATAAAGCATCCAAATAACCATCCAATATGGCTTGTTCTAATGCAGCACTCCCCAAAGTCGCACCACTAGCACCTGTACCGATGATATCGTCCAGTGCCGCTCCGGGAATCCCGGCCTCGGCAGCAACACCTTGGCGAACCAGCGGATCCAGTTGAGCCCCAGCAGCAGCGACAATGGTGGCGAGATCAAGCCCTTCATACGCTCCGAGATCCGCATAAATAGTCGGTTCTTTGGCATGGTAGTTAACAAAGTAAAAGCCAAACTCGGTGGAGTTCAGTTCTTCCGCGATATAACGGAAAGCGACACCAAACTGGCCATCATTCTTTGCGTTGATGTCGGGCCCGATACTCGCAACTTTGATGTTGCCATTTGCATCAACGGTACGCCCACCCTGCAGTCCACCCACACCAGCATTGCTAAGACCGGAGTACAAACCCGCCAGAGGGACCAATCGAGATTGAGTGGAGTAGGCAGTATTGCCGCCATCCGCAAATAGATCGGTCTCGGAGAAGTAGGTACCAACCGGATCAATGGCAGTCTCTTTCCAGTTGAACTGATAGAAGGTCTCCATCGACAGATTGTCTGTCAAACCGATGTTGAAGCTCAGCGCCTCGACAGGCACCAGCACTTCCTTCACTTCAGAACCTGGCAGACGGAACTTGGCGGCGTCGACCGGGTTGGTGGTGTTTACGCCGTTGCGGTAGAACAGACCTTCACCCCAGTTGAAAACCTGCTTACCCAGACGACCGGAAACCGGCATGTTGCCGACATCCCAGTTGCCATAAACGTAGGCGTCGAGGATCTGCGCATCACGGCCAGCCTTGTGGCGGGTTTCACGTGTGAAGGTGTTATCGCGCGGATAGCTTTGGCTCGGCTGAGCCGGAGTGTTGGCGTCATAGTAATCGTTGCGCTTGTCCATGATCTGGGTGTCATAGAAAGCGGTACCGCGAACGAATACGCCATAGTTCTGGTAAGAAGCCTCCAGATCGGTAGTGATCTTGAACACTTCGGAAACCAGGCCGGTATCGAAGTTGCGGTTGCCATCGTTGGTGTTGATGTCGTTGTTGGTCTTGTCCTGACCCTGGACGCGCCACAGCTGGCCGTAGGAGATGGTGGTATCGAGGGAGCCGGTGATTTCGTTATCGGCGAAGCTGAACTCCACCGCTTGAGCCTGGGCGGCGACCAGCAACGGCAGAACACCAGCGAACGCAAAGCCGGCCTTGGCCGGGGCAAAACGTAGAACGGGCTTGCGGGACTTAATTTCCATCGAGACTCACTCCGTGGACAGATCATTCTCTTGAGCGATCCCGAATCCGGGTCGCGATATGCCGTACTGGCGACGGCTTGTGTTTTTATTTTGTAGCGACGTGTTCCAACGACCAGCGAGAGCTTGCACGCGGTCAAGTCCTGCTCGGCATTGCAACCATGGTGCCAATTCAAACAGTTGTATCAGCGCAAACAGGCGTGGGAGAGCCGCTGGGTGGTTTCTTTTCGTGACTGATCAGCCACTGACCAAAAGACCAGAAAAAGTGGCGCACTTCGTCCTACGATCCGACGCTTTATGCCAATCACCCCCTGTTATGCAAGGGTTAGCGGCCAAAAATAGCGTCTCATTGTCAAGCACCGACACTCGAATTTAAGCGTACAAATACATAACCAGCGGCCCGCACATTTCGTTGGGTAACAAAAAAGTGTTACCAGCCATAGGCCGGTAACACTTCCTGTAGAGCCAAAACCGTCTTACGCCAGGCTTTTACTCACCACCTCATAGACGTCGCTGGAGAGCTCACCAGAGGCGAGGATGCGCTCCAGCTCGGCCTTCATCAGTGCCTGACGCGCCGAACCGTACTTGCGCCAGCGGGTCAGCGGCGCCAGCAGGCGCGAAGCGATCTGCGGGTTGAGCGCATTGAGGGTGATCACCTGGTCGGCAAGAAAGCGGTAGCCCGCCCCGTCCGCGCGGTGAAAGTTGATCAGGTTCTGGTTGGCGAAGGCACCGATCAGCGCGCGAACCTTGTTCGGGTTCTTCAGGGTGAAGGCCTCGTGCTGCATCAACGCATGCACGCGCTCCAGACCACCCGGCAGCGGGCAACCAGCCTGCACGCTGAACCACTGATCCATGACCAGCGGATTGTCCTTGAAGAAGTCGGCGAACATGGCCAGTGCCTTGCCCTGCTCTTCCTGGAATGGCGAATTGACCAGTACGGCCAGGGCCGCCAGGCGCTCGGTCATGTTGTCGGCGTTGTCGAACTGATCGACGCAAGCCGCCAGTACCTCGGATTTCTCGCTGAGCATGAGGTAGGACAACGCGATGTTCTGCAGACTGCGGCGAGCGAAGTGCGCCGCCTCGGCCACGTAAGGGGTGGCCTTGGAGACTTCACGATTGGCTTGGTAGCGCGCCCACAGCGGGGCGAATAGCGCGGAAGCCAGCTCCTTGCGGGCGAATTCGCGCGCGGCGTGGATGGCCTCAACATCTGCCACCTCGCTGATCTCGGTCAGGTAGGCCTCGCCCGGCAGCGAGAGCATCTCCGCGACCATGGCCTGATCCAGCGACTCGTCTTCAAGCAGGGTTCGCAGCGCGGTGACCAGGCGTTGATCCAGGCTGAGAGCCTCGCCGCGCTGATGCTGGCCAATCAGCTCCTGCAGCACCTGCACGGACAATTGCTGGCCAGCCTCCCAGCGATTGAAGCCGTCGCTGTCGTGCTGCATGAGGAACATCAGCTGATCGCGGTCATAGGGGAAGTGCAGCTTGACCGGCGCACTGAAGCCGCGCAGCAAGGAGGGCAGCGGCTTCTCGGCGACGCCCTCGAAGGTGAAGGTCTGCTCAGCTTCAGTCACCGACAACACTCGACTAGTACCCTGCGACGCGCTTTCGCCCTGCAGGCGCAGCGGCAGCTCAACGCCCTGGGCATCGAGCAGGCCGAGCGCCACCGGAATCACGAACGGCAGCTTCTCGCTCTGCCCCGGCGTAGCCGGGCAGCTCTGGCGGAAGGTCAGGCTGTAGGTCTGCGCGGCGGCATCATAAGCTTCGCTGACGTCTAGGCGCGGCGTACCCGCTTGGGTGTACCAACGCTTGAACTGGGTCAGATCGATACCGCTGGCATCTTCCATGGCCTTGACGAAATCGTCGCAGGTCACGGCCTGGCCGTCGTGGCGCTCGAAGTACAGGTCCGAGCCCTTGCGGAACAACTCCGGCCCGAGCAGGGTGTGGATCATGCGCAGCACTTCGGCACCCTTCTCGTAGATGGTCAGGGTGTAGAAGTTGGAGATTTCCATGTACGCGTCCGGACGCACCGGGTGGGCCATGGGGCCCGCGTCCTCGGCGAACTGGTGGGTGCGCAGGTAGGCCACGTCCTCGATGCGTTTGACGATGCGCGAGTGGGTATCGGCAGAGAACTCGCTGTCGCGGAACACGGTGAAGCCTTCCTTGAGCGACAGCTGAAACCAGTCGCGGCAGGTCACGCGGTTACCCGACCAGTTGTGGAAGTACTCGTGCGCCACCACTGCTTCGACGCGCTGGTGCGCGGCATCGGTGGCGGTCTCAGCCTTGGCCAGCACGCAGCTGGAGTTGAAGATATTGAGGCCCTTGTTCTCCATGGCGCCCATATTGAAGTCGTTGACCGCGACGATCATGAAGATGTCCAGGTCATACTCGCGGCCATAGACCTCCTCGTCCCACTTCATCGAGCGTTTGAGGCTGTCCATAGCGTGCTGCACCTTGTCGATGTTCTCCGGCTCGACGTAGATGCGCAGCGCCACTTCACGCTTACTCATGGTGGTGAAGCTGTCCTCGACGCACCAGAGGTCACCGGCGACCAGGGCGAACAGATAGGCCGGCTTCTTGAACGGGTCTTCCCAGGTCGCCCAGTGGCGACCACCCTCTTCACTGCCGCTGGCAATCGGGTTGCCGTTGGACAAGAGCACCGGATAGGCATGCTGCTCGGCACTGACCGTGGTGGTGAATTTGCTCATCACATCCGGGCGGTCGAGGTAGAAGGTGATCTTGCGGAAGCCCTCGGCCTCGCACTGGGTGCAGAACATCTTGCCGGACTTGTACAGCCCCTCCAGCGCGGTGTTGCTCTCCGGGTGAATGCGCACACTGCTGTCGACCACGAAGCGCTCCTGGGTCGGCTGCAGGGTGAGGTGGCTGTCGGTCAGGCTGTAATCGCCCCCGCCCAGCTCGCGGTCGTCGAGTTTGAGCTCCAGCAGCTCGAGTTGCTGGCCATCCAGTACGAGCTTCGGCAAGCCGGCACCGGCTTCAGGGTTGCGACGCATGACCAGTTGCGCGTGCACCAGGCTGTGATCCTCGAACAGCTCGAAGGTCAGGTGGGTCTCGTCGATCAGGTAATCGGGAACCTGATAGTCCTTCAGGTAGATGGTCTTGGATTGTTCGGTGCGCATGGCTCTTGGCCTCTCGTCTGCGGCGCCTCGGGCGCCGGTGGCAATCGGGTGTCAGGCGGCGATCTCGTGGACGGCCAACTGGTAGGCGGTGTACTTGCGGATATTGATAACGCCGGTATCGAACATCAGGTACTGGCCCTTGATACCGAGCAGGGTACCTTCGGCCAGCGGCTGCTTGTCTAGGTTGAAGCTGGTGATCTTGGCGGGATAGGCCTCGATGGGATAACGAATCGCCTGCACCTCAGCAGCGGTCAGCGGCTGGATGGCCTGTAGACCGAAACGCTGCTGCAGCTCGGCAATGCCCGCGCCACAACTGTCGAACAGTTGCTCGCGAATGGCCAGCAGATCGACCGGTACGGCGTCGCCCTTGAGCAGCGCACGCCAGTTGGTCTTGTCCGCCACCTGGCTACGCAGCAAATCCTCGACGAAGCCGGACTGCTGCCGGGTGGCCACGCGCAGAATCGGCAGCGCTTGAGTCGCGCCCTGGTCGATCCAGCGCGTCGGCACCTGAGTGGCGCGGGTGATGCCAACCTTCACGCCACTGGAGTTGGCCAGGTAGACGATATGATCGGTCATGCAGAACTGCTCGCCCCAGCTCGGCTCGCGGCAGGTGCCTTGATCGTAATGGCACTTCTCCGGACTCATGATGCAGACATCGCATTGCGCCAGCTTCTGCATGCAGGGGTAGCAGTAGCCCTGACTGAAGCTGGTCTTGGTCTTGCGCCCGCAGTGCGTGCAATGGATGGCGCCGAGGAATTCCAGGCGCAAGTGCTTGCCCACCAGCGGATTGACCGGTACTTCTTCCTCGCCCAGGCGGAAAGCGTATTGCACCGGTGCGTCCAGGTGCGCCTTCATTTTGCTCAGCGAGCCACGTCCCAATTCACCCATCAGTGCAGGGTATCCGAGGACTTGAACAACAGGTTCGGCACCGGCTCGGATTTGCTGCTGCATTCCTGAGGGCCCATGTAACCGGTGCGCTCTTCCTCCGGCAGGTTCTGCATTTCCCAGGCGATCATCGCCTGCAGGCTCAGCTCTTTCTGCTCCTGGGTCAGCTTGCGGCCGTCCGGCCATTTACCGATTTCCACGGCCAGCTTGAGGCTTTCGTAGATTTCCGGGGTGATGTTTTCAATCGCATCGAGAAAGGACGACATACAGGTCTCCAGATAAATCGTAGGGCGGGTGAAACCCGCCGAAACACAGAGCTGGCGGGTTGCACCCGCCCTACAGGTCTAAAGTCGAATCAAGCGCTACGTCGGGCCAGCATACCGCCAAGCAGCCCTGTCAGGCAGCCGATGAGCAGGCCACCGACGTGCGCGCCGTTGGCGATAGCGCCAACCCCCAGGGTTTCGAAGATGCCGGTCATACAAACAACCAGCCAGATCAGCATCATCACCAATACGCCGGGCGGCAGCCGGTAGGCCGGATTCGGTGCCAGGCGCTGGTAGATCCAGCAATGCCCGAGCAGGCCATAAAGCACGCCAGACAACCCGCCGAACAACGACGGCCCAGCCCACCAGTATTGGGCGAAGTTCGACGCCAGGCCGAACAGCAAGGTCAGCCCGAACAGACCAATGGCTCCCTGACGAAACTCGATCCGCCGCCCCAGCTCCCAGTACCACAGGCTGTTCATCGCCAGGTGCAGCCAGCCGAAGTGAATCAGCATCGGCGTGATCAGGCGCCACCACTGACCGCTGCCCAAAGTGGCATCCAGATAGGTCAGATAGATGCGCTCACCGTCGATACGAAAATCGACGAAGCTCAGCCAGCGGATAGTGGAAAAATTCTCGCCCGCCAAGGTCACGGCAAAGACGATGAAGGTCGCCAGCAGCACCAGTGCCGTAACCGGACTGCGCCGCAACTGCGTGAAGAAGCTGTCCCGCACCAGCGCAGGGCTTGCCGGCAACTCTCCGCCGGCATCGCCCTGCGGATGGCGCGCGTAAAGCTCGCGCACCTGCCCGGCAAGCTGCTCATCTGGCACCCAGAGCACCTGCTGCCCGCCCTCTTCCGCCACCCGGTGCGGCACGTTCAAACGCCGCAACAGGCCAACAAAGCCGCTCAAGTCGGTATCCAGCGGCAAGCGCAGCACTTCTACTGCCGTCATCGCGGCGCCTCCTGCGGGTCGACATCGACCCAGACGAACTTGCCCGCATCAAGACGTGTTTCCTGATCCAGGCGATAAGCGACCAAGCGGCCGCCGACCACTGCGCTGTAGTCCAGGCAGGCCAGATTGGGCCTGATCGGCGCCGGCTTGCCCCGCCGCCAGTAGTGCCCGACGAACAGCAATGGCTCGTGCGCACCGTACCTGAGCAATTCGTCCTTCTGCAGTTCGGTCAACGGCGTCTGCGCCGCCAGCTCCGGCAAGGCATCGGGTTGGAAGACGATATCGCCGTAGGTCTTCGGGTCCTCTTCCCAGAACTTGGTGCGGAAGTAGGAACGCGTAAAGCCATCACCGCTAGTCAGGGTCAGGCCGTGCGGCAGGCGCATGTCGGTGCCGCGCAGCAGGCGATCAAGCGCCATGTTGGCGAAGCTGCCGGGCACGGCCGAGGCCTGCAGGAAATGTTCGTTGATGCAGCCATCGGGGAATTGCGCCTTGAGCGGCGTGATCAACTCATCATCCCAGCAGGCGTGCACCAAGCGGAAGCGCCCGGCATCGATGAACAGCGGCATCTCGTAGAACCAGCGGAGGAACTCGCGCCACTCCTGCGGATGATCCTCGAACTGCGCCAATGTCTCGCGCATCAGGCGCTGGTGGCGCGGGCTGTGTTCGCGCACGTACTGTCGGCCGCTGCCTGGCGGTGCCGGCGTGCTCCAGCCCAGCGCGTAAAACTCGTGATTGCCCATGATGCACAGCGCCTGGCCGGCGCGGACCATATCGTGCACCAGGTGCAGGGCCTCGCGAATGCCAGGGCCGCGGTCGACCAGGTCACCGAGGAAGATCACCATGCGCGTCGGATGGCACCACACGCCACCCTGGCGGCTGTAACCCAGCCGCTCAAGCAAGCGTTCGAGGGTTTGCGCACAACCGTGGATATCACCGATCAGGTCATAGCCACGATGGGGGTCGAGGGACATTCAGTCCTGCCCTCCCAGGCGGCTGCCCCATCCAAGCTTGGTGCGGCAGACCTCATAGTAGTTGTGATCCAGCGGGTGGATCAGACGTAGCTTCTGCGCCTTCTTGGCCACGTGCAGGGTGTCGCCCGGGGCACAGGTGAAGTGGTTCTGGCCGTCGCAGGACACCTGCGGATAGATGGTCATGTCCGCCGACACCACCACCTTCAGCTCGCTATTGCCGTCGACCACGATGGGCCGGCTGGACAGCGTATGCGGGTACATCGGCACCACCACGATGGCATCGAGTTTGGGATGCATGATCGGCCCGCCAGCAGACAGCGCATAGGCGGTAGAACCCGTGGGCGTGGCGACGATCAGACCGTCGGCCTTCTGGCTGCAAACGAATTGACCGTCGATATACAGCTCGAACTCGATCATCCGCGTCGACTTGCCGGGGTGCAGCACCACGTCGTTGAGCGCGTCGCCCTGGCCGATGGCCTCGCCCTGACGACGCACCTCGGCTTCGAGCAAGAAGCGATTCTCGGTCAGGTACTGGCCTTCGAGCACCTGCGCCACCTTGAGCTCAAGCTCATCAGGGCGAATATCGGTGAGAAAACCCAGACTGCCACGGTTGATCCCCAGCACCGGCACCTTGTGCCGTGCCAGGGCGCGGGCTGCGCCGAGCATGCTGCCGTCGCCACCGACGACGATCACCAGGTCGCAGACCTCGCCAAGCATCTTGCGTGAGGAGGTTTGCAGGCCGTGTCCCGGCAGCAGGTCGGCGATGGTGTCCTCGAGGATCACATGCAGGTGGCGGTCGATCAGAAAGCGCTTGAGGCGGCGTACGGTTTCCAGCACCCGCGTGCTACCCAGGCGCCCGATGATGCCGACATTGCGAAATTGCTCCATGGGACTCCCGCCAGACAGATAAGAAACGAAGAGAGATTATCGGCCAAACGCCGGGGCCGCAGCAAACCACTGCTGTTGCTGCGCTATGCTCGAGATAATGAGCGACCCTGACCTGATGCATGACCCGCTGCCAAGCCTGCATACCCCTGCCGTGCGCGACCTGGCGTGGACGCTGCTCTCGCCACCCATGCTCGGTGAGACCACGAAAGTCCAGCGTCATCCGCTACAGGCCAGTTGCTGGACGCAGCAACCGCAGCGACTGAATGACTGGCTCGTGCAGCAGGACAACGATGCCGGTGCCCTGCATGCCTGGCTGGCCACGAAACCGGTGCGCCGCCTCGGCTTCTATTACGAACGGCTGTGGCAGTTCGCCCTGCACGCGGCGCCGGATGTAGAAGTGGTCGCAGCCAACCTACCGATCCGTCAGAACGGCCAGACACTGGGCGAGTTGGACCTACTATTGCGCGACGCGGAAGGCGAGCATCACCTGGAGCTGGCGGTGAAGTTCTACCTGGGCACGCGCGGTAGCGACGCGGCGGACTGGCTCGGCCCCGGCAGCCATGATCGGCTTGACCTGAAACTCGGTCACCTCGCGCAGCACCAGTTGCCCCTGTCGTCGCGCCGCGAGGCACGCGCGACCTTGAACGAGCTGCAGTTGGGCGATACTCGGTCCGCCTTCTGGCTCGGCGGCTACCTGTTCTACCCCTGGCCTGGTGATTGCTCATCACCTCGCGGTGCGGCGCCCGAGCACTGCCAAGGCCGTTGGCTACGCCAGCGCGACTGGGATACGTTCGCCGCGACCAAACCGGACGCTCGCTGGCAACCCTTGCCGCGATTGGCCTGGCTGGCACCGGCGTTGGTAAAGACTGGCGAGGCCTGGCCCGCAGACACCTTCCAGCAATGGCTGAAGCTGTTACGATCGGACGCTCAGGCGCAGTTGCTGGTGCGCCTGGAGGAAGATCACGCCGGGGATTGGCGAGAGGTCGAACGAATCTTTCTGGTCAACGATCAGTGGCCGGCGCAGTCGTAGCCCGATGCAATCCGGGATGCTGCTACCGGCAATCCGCGGGCGTCACCCACCTCGTTGATAGGCCGCAGGGCCAGCGCCAATCAAAGGCTACGCTCGGTACGCCCGCCGGAACGCGCCAGATACCCTGCCCCGCTTTCACACAGCAGCGCGTCGCGCTGTACCGCCGGCAGGGCATCCAGGCCGCCACGCAGGGCATAAACGCTGTAACCCAGTTGCGAGAGCAGAAACACTGCACTGCTGCTGCGCTTGCCGCTATCGCAATAGCACAGGTAGGTACGTGAGCGATCCAGCAGGCGCGCCTTGAGGCGCAACAGCTGCAGCGGCATATGCAGCGCTTGCGGCGCGTGCGCCTTCTCGTACTCTTCCTGCAGCCGCACATCCAGCCACTGCGCGCCCTGTGTCAGCAACCTGGCACCCTCGCCCAGCGACACCTCGGCCACGACTGGAGCCTTGAGCAAAGCAAAGAAATCCTGACGATCCAGGCGCAGCACACTGCCCGCCTCGACCATGGTCACCGTGGCATTGCGTGGCCGATCAGCAAGCAGGGCTTCTTCACCGAAACAGGCGCCCACCTCCAGCTCCGCCAGCACCTGATGATCACTGCCGGCGTCGCGAATCACCTCGGCGCGACCACTTTCCAGGAAGTAGCAACAATCGCCGGTAGCGCCTTCTTCAAGCACCTGACTGCCAGCAGCCAGCTCGACCCTCTGCAGCCGCGCCAGCATGTTCTGCACGTTGGCTGGCGGTACCTTGGCAAATAGCGGGTTTTCCAGCAGTCGCTCCAGCCATTCGATATCGGCGCCACTGTGTTGCAATGCCAATAACAGATCCTGATGCGCCAGACGCCAGGTCAACAGGCGATCGAGCGTGACACTGTCGATCATCAGCACGCTGATATCGGTTAAGGCGCGAGCGTCATGCAACCGTGGCAGGCCGGGTGACACCGGGTGACAGCTGATCTCGCTGCCGGCCTGCAACGTCTGCGTCCTGCCCGCGGCATCCTGTAACTGCAACTCGCCAGCCAGCAGATAGCAGGTCAGGCGCGCCTGATCCCCCTGACGAAACAGCAGTTGCCCGGCCAGCAGCGGCTGCGGCACCAACTGGCTACGCAACTCGCGCCACTGCTGCGCGGAAAGCGCGTTGAGCGGCGTCAGGCTGCGCAGTTGTGCGGGGGTAAGGGGTTCGCTCATGAGGATTTCCAGGCTCCGCTGGTCAGACCTGAGTGTAGTCGGCACTGGCGCCCATCAACACCCGTCGACCTTGCAAGCCGCCAGTATGAATGAAGATCAGCCGAGTGCCGCGTGCGAGTTGACCTTGCTCGCAGAAATCGCGTAGCGCCATCAGCGCCTTGCCGGTATACACAGGCTCCAATGGCACACCGCAGGCTTGCTCGGTTTCCAGGATGAACTGGCGTAGCGGCTCATCGATACGGGCAAAACCGCCGCGTGCTGCCTCGATCAGTTGGTAACGCCACGCCGACGCCCCGGCCTCGTCCAGCAACGTGGCGACCTGAGTGGCGACGCCGTGATCATTGGGTACCGCCTGCGCGCCGAATACGCTGCGCTGACCATCACCCAGCAGCAAACCGGCCAGGGTAGTGCCGGTCCCCGTAGCCAGCCACCAGGCATCGAAATCGGACCAGCCGATATCGGCCAACTGCGCTTCGGCCATCGCCACCAGACAGCTACAGCCACTGGCGCCCTGAAGCCCCAGACCGCCCTCACCAATCACCTGAAAATTCGGGTATCTAGCGAGCCAGGGCACCCAGAAATCTGGCTGATGCCGCGCACGGTAACCGCCATAACCCAGCCAGTGCAGGGTCATGCCCATGCGCTGCAGATCATCGACGGTCGGGGTCTGCTGCACCTCGCCACGTAACAGACCGACGCTGGCGAAGCCGAAACGCTGTCCCGCCGCAGCCAGCGCATGCAAATGATTGGAGTGCGCCCCACCCAGACTGATCACCCCCTGCGCACCATCCGCAGAGGCCTGTTCAAGATAGGACGCGAGTTTGAACCACTTGTTGCCGGACAACAGGGGGTCGACAAGATCCAGGCGCAGACAAGCGAGCTCGACGCCGGCAGCCGCGAGCCAGTCCAGTTGCAGAAGTTGTAGCGGCGCCCGCGGGCGCCAGATGGGAATCTGTATTGGCAAGGTCAGCTGACGGTGCGCAGACGACTGCTCGCCTTGTGCCGCGCGCAGCAGTTCGAATCACCCAGGGTGAAGCGGCTGGGCGTATCGACGCGGTCAATGGGAATGGCGCAGCGCTCCCCGCTGGGCAAGGATGCGTCGCAGCTGGGCTGCTGATAATGCGCCAACCAGTGTCGATACTGCTCTTCGGAAACGAAGCATTTGCCAGCGGCGTAGGCCATGGGATTGTCCTGATAGCGGGCAACATCCTGCAGGGGAATGGTCAGGTGCCCGGCGCCGGGATGGTATACCACGAACACCACACCAAGCTTGGCCAGGCGATCCAGCACCTGGTCACCGCCCTGACTGGCGAATGCATCGCGCTCACGCTTGAGGCGTTCGACCTCCTCCTGCAACTGAGCATCCAGCTCGTTGCGATAGGCCAGCTCGACGTCGCGTATGGCGATCTGTTCCTTGTACTCCGCCACGGCGGCAGCGACCTTGGCGCGCATTTCACCATCGTACTGCGCACGCAGGATATCGCCCTCGGTACGGCCATGACGCTCGAGGGCGCGTAGCTGTTGAGTCATTTCCTCACGGCTGACCTGGAAACTTTCGGCCTGGGCGGCCAGTTGCGCCTTGAGGTTGGCGTTGAGTTCCTCCTGCTGGCGCAGCGCCTGATGCAGCCCATGGATCTGCGCTTGCAGATTCTTGCTCTGCTCCTCGCTGGCCAATTTGAACTTGGCCAGTTCGTCTTCATGCTGCTGGGTCAGACTGCTGATGCGCAGGCGCTGCTGCTGAATCAGCTGCGCAGTCTTGGCACGATGCTCATGATCCATCTTCTGTGCCAGTTGCTCGGCCACTTCCTTGGCCGGATCCGGCGCATACCATTTATCTTCGGAGGCCACCTGCAAACGCTCGGCAACCACCGCCTGAGCACTGTCGTCCTCGATCAGCAGCCCAAGCTGATTGCGCTTGACGGCATCGCGCAGCAACACCAGGTCATTCTGAGCAGGTGCCAGGCTGGGGTCCCAAAGGTGCATCTGATGCCAGGAAACCGGACACTGGCTGCGGCAGGCCAGGCGGATCGGCCCAGCGCCAAGATCCGGACCACGGCCGGCACGCTCGGCCAGATGTTGCAGAGGAATGTTCCAGCCCTTGTCGGGGCGACCGTCCTCGTCGAAATCCAAAAAGAAGAACACCGCAGCCCTGACCAGCAGGCGCGGGTTGATCACCACGAACACCGCACGCATCTGTTCGTCGGCGAACTCGGGCATGTTCACCACGCCGTCGAGCAAAGCCTCGAACTCAGGGAACATCATCTGTTTGCAGATACCGCGTTCACTGAAGAACATCACGGCTTCCACCATCTGCGGCTTGTTCTGCATGCTCATTGAGGACCCTCTGGACCAACCGGGAATACGTCGCGTGCCAGCGCAGCGCAGACTCTGCACTGATATCGTCCTTGATACCTCGAGCAAGTCTAGGGGAAAACCCAACCACAGCAATGTGACTGGGTTGGCACTCACTCTGCGAGCCAGCCCAAATAGGCCACTGCTTGGCGCAAAAATGTGACCAGACCGGAAAGTACGAAAGCTGCCAGCGGTCCGGTCCGCCGGGATGAGTAACAGCCTGCCCAACACAACTCGATCGGCGGATTCTTGCTTTTCAACCCTGCCTCACAAGCGGAGTTTTGCCTATTTCAGCCCATAGCATTGGGCTCATCCGCTCCAGAGCAGTGATCCGACAACCTGGCACGTCACCCGCTCTGGCACGTACAAGCTCGCGCGCCTGTCGCGCGGCCGGACTGATAAAAAAGACAAGAGGTCAGCCATGTTCTGCTATCACCTCACTGCCAACCCCTCATCGTTCAATCCGCTTCGCGAGTGCCTATTCCGGCGCCAGAAGACTGCCTGCACAGCACTGCCGCGTCCTTAGCTAAAAATAACAACAACGGAGAATTCCCATGCACTTAGCCAAGCGCCTTGGCCTGTTCGCCGCTGCCGCGATTTTGGCCAGTAGTCCCAACGCTCACGCTAATCCAACCTCGATCAACATCCTTACCGGCGGTATCGGCAGCAGCGCCTATCAGTCGGGCACCATCCCTGCCGGCACCTACAAAGGCCAGGCCAGCGACGTGACGACGGCGACCATCACCAACGTTCTGGTCAGCCAGACCAGCGTTTCCGACGCCGTGGCCTATCAGATGACCAAGTTGCTCTTCGAGAACCTCGACCGATTGGCCGAAGCGCATCCAGCCGCCAAGGACATTAGGCTGGAGCGAGCCACCAGTGGTCTGCCGATTCCGCTGCACCCTGGCGCCGAGCGCTTTTACCGAGAAGTCGGCGTTCTCAAGTAGAGCGCCGTTCAGCCTTTGGCTGCAGCGAGAAAAGGCGCCAGGCGCTGGGCCATTTCGGCACCGAGCGCCTGCAGCCCACTCATCGGGCGTACCATCACCTCGAACTCGACGATTCGCCCCGAATCGTCGAAACGAATCATGTCGATTCCTTTCAACTCGCGCCCACCAACCTTCGCGGAAAACTCCAGCACCACATTGAGGCCATCGGCGGTGGCCAGTTCACGGTGATAGGCGAAGTCCTCGAATACCTTGAGTACAGTATTGAGGATCATATTGACCACCTGCGCCCCCGGATACGGGGTGTGTGCCATCGGTGAGCGGAACACCGCCTGTGGGTGCAGCAACTCAGGCAAGGCGCTCAGATCCTTGGCGGCGACGAATTGGTGCCAGCGCGCGAGGCTGGCTGCAGCGGCAGGTTGCAGCTGGGCATTGAGAGACACCGGCTTCTCCTTGTTGTTGTCAGGCCAGACAGCCAACACCTCGCAGCAGACCGTATGAAAACTACTGCGCTCGACCATGCTGCGTTAAAAAACGGCTCAAAATGCTCATTTACAACTCGTAAACTGCGCTTTCTCGCCATTTTTTGCCTTGCCTGACCTTCGCTCGCTACGTTTTCAAACGGTCTGTAGGCGGGGCGTCGCCATTACAGCTCAGCAGCCAGACGCGAGCCCTGGTTGATCGCCCGCTTGGCGTCGAGCTCGGCGGCGACATCCGCGCCACCGACCAGGTGCACGCGCTGGCCAGCGCTCTCCAGACCGTCCTGCAGCTCACGCAGCGGGTCCTGGCCGGCGCAGACGATCACGGTATCGACCGGCAACACCTGCTCCTCACCACCAGCGATGCGGATATGCAAACCGGCATCGTCGATCTGCACGTACTCGACGCTGTTGAGCATCTGCACGTTCTTGTTCTTCAGGCCGGTGCGATGAATCCAGCCGGTAGTCTTGCCCAGGCCGTCGCCGACCTTGGATTTCTTGCGCTGCAGCAGGAATACCTGACGCGCCGCCGGGTGCGGATGCGCCTCGACACCCGCCACGCCTCCACGGGCCTCGAGCGTGGTATCGATACCCCATTCCTTCCAGAACTCGTCGCGATCGAGGCTGGTGGCCTTGCCCTGATGGGTGATGAATTCGGACACGTCGAAGCCAATACCGCCGGCGCCGATCACAGCGACCTTCTGCCCGACCGGCTTGCGCTCGAGAATCGCGTCCAGGTAGCTGATCACCTTGGCATGCTCGATCCCCGGAATATCCGGCGTGCGCGGCGCGATACCGGTGGCCAGGATGATTTCGTCGAAGCCGCCACTGACCAGATCGTCCACCGCCACGCGGGTATTCAGGCGCACATCGACACCGGTGGTTTCCAGCTTGCGCTTGAAGTAGCGCAGGGTTTCATAGAACTCTTCCTTGCCCGGCACGCGCTTGGCCACGTTGAACTGGCCGCCGATCTCGCTGGCCGAATCGAACAGGGTCACGCTGTGGCCACGTTCGGCGGCGACGGTGGACGCGGCCAGGCCAGCCGGGCCGGCACCGACCACGGCAATCTTCTTCACCGTGGTGGTGGGGATGTAGTTCAGCTCGGTCTCATGGCAGGCGCGTGGATTGACCAGGCAGCTGGTCAGCTTGCCGCCGAAGGTGTGGTCCAGGCAGGCCTGGTTGCAGCCGATGCAAGTGTTGATCTCGTCCGCGCGGCCTTCGGCGGCCTTGTTGACGAAGTCCGGGTCGGCGAGGAACGGGCGCGCCATCGACACCATGTCGGCATCGCCCTCGGCCAGCACTTGCTCGGCCACTTCCGGGGTGTTGATGCGGTTGGTGGTGATCAACGGGATCGACACCTCACCCTTGAGCTTGGCGGTGACCTTGGTGAAGGCCGCGCGCGGCACCTTGGTGGCGATGGTCGGGATACGCGCTTCGTGCCAGCCGATACCGGTGTTGATGATAGTGGCACCAGCCTGCTCGATAGCCTTGGCCAACAGCACGATCTCGTCCCAGGTGCTGCCGCCCTCGACCAGATCGAGCATCGACAGGCGATAGATGATTATGAAGTTCGGCCCAACCGCCTCGCGCACGCGACGGACGATTTCCACCGGCAGGCGCATGCGGTTTTCGTAGCTGCCGCCCCAGCGGTCGGTACGGTGGTTGGTGTGGGCAACTAGGAACTGGTTAATGAAGTAGCCTTCCGAACCCATCACCTCGACACCGTCGTATCCGGCCTGCTGTGCCAGCGCAGCGCAATTGACGAAGTCGGCGATCTGCTTCTCGATGCCCTCTTCGTCCAGTTCGCGCGGCTTGAACGGGTTGATCGGTGCCTGGATGGCGCTCGGCGCCACGGATTTGGGGCTGTAGGCATAACGCCCGGCGTGGAGGATCTGCATGCAGATCTTGCCGCCGGCCTCATGCACAGCCTGGGTAACGACCTTGTGCTTCTCGGCTTCTTCCGGCGTGCTCAGCTTGGCCGCCCCGGAATACACGCCGCCCTCCTCGTTCGGGCCGATGCCACCGGTGACCATCAGGCCGACACCGCCACGGGCGCGCTCGGCGAAATAGGCCGCCATGCGCTCGAAGCCGCCCGGCTTCTCTTCCAGACCAGTGTGCATGGAGCCCATCAGTGTACGGTTGCTCAGCGTGGTGAAGCCAAGGTCGAGCGGGGCCAGCAGGTGCGGGTAACGAGCAGTCATGGAATTCTCCACATCGCGGTGCAGTTCACGGATTGCCGCGGTCTCATGGTCACGCGGTCGGTTATGGAGCCAGACGATAAAGAGGCTGCCAACCATGCTCAATGATCAAAACTAACAAGATAATGATCAAAAGTAGCAATTCACCTTGGCAGCACGGCTCGACCGACCTAACCTGCACCGCAACGAAGCCGAACATCCCGAAATGCGCCTACTGATCACCCTTCTGCTCGCGTTCGCACTGCTGGCCGGCCTTGGCAGCTACGCCCAGTGGATCGAGCAGCGTCCCAGCACCCACTACCTGTCCGACCTGCGCAGCCAGGTCGCGCTGGATATCGGCGAGCCCGGCCCGCGCGGTAATCTGCTGGGCATCCAGCCGGAGCTGTTCCCAGCGGACTACCAGAGCCTCGCCCGTCTGCGCCTGAAACTGAACGCCTACCTCGATCACGCCCGTGACCAGGGCATGCTCAACGCGCGTACCGTCGTCGTGCTGCCGGAACATATCGGCACCTGGCTGCTCGCCGTTGGCGAGAAAGAAGAACTCTATCGTGCCACCGAGCGCCGCCAGGCCATGCACTGGCTGGCGGTAACCAACCCGCTGGATTTTCTCGGCGCGCTACTGGGCGCCGCAGACGACGCGCGCCTGGACGATGCCATGCTGCGAACCAAGGCCAAGAGCATGGCGCGTGACTATCAGCAACTGTTTGGCGATCTGGCTCGCGATTACCAGATCACCCTGGTGGCGGGTTCCATCGTTCTGCCCGAGCCTCATATAGAACAGGGCCGTCTCGAGATCGGCCGCGGGCCGCTGTACAACGTCAGCCTGGTCTTCGACCGGGCCGGCAACCCGCTCGGCCAGCCACAACGCCACGCCTTCAGTGCAGGCGCGCTGACGACCGAAACAACCGGCGCCGTGCAAGTGTTGGAGACCCCGGCCGGCCGCCTCGGCGTGCTACTCGGCGGTGACATGCAGCAGTTGCGCCAGGCAACGACGGCTGGCGACGAAACCATCGAGCTCTTGGCAATGCCCAGCGATCTGGACAGCCAGGCGGACGACGCCGAGTTTGGTGATCAACTGCAGACCCATGGCATTCGCGCCGGGCTGAAAGTCCATCTGCGCGGCCGATTGTGGGAGCGTAGCGGTCAGTCCCAGGCGCTCGCCTTCGATGCCGGACGCAGCGAACGCGGCGCCAGCGAGCATGGCGCGCAACTGATCAATCTATGGTTATGAAGGCATCACGCGTTCGCCTCGGCGATCTCTCCGTCGGCTTCACCCAGGCATTGGCCGACGCACTGCGCGAACAGGGCCAGCGCCCCGAGCCGCTGCTCGAACAGTTCGGTCTGGATTCAGCACGCCTGGGCGAGCCGCGCGCGCGCCTGTCGATCCCGCGTTTCATGCGCCTTGGCCATAGCGCCATTGCCCTGTGCAACAACCCCGCCCTGGGCCTGGACATGGGCCGTCACAGCCGCCTGAGCCAGGTTGGCCTGGCTGGTATCTGCGCCGCGCAAGCGCCTGATCTGCGCGAAGCGGCACGCACCCTGACCCGCTTCGAGCCGCTGTACGCCGCCAACTATCGCGGCCGTTCGGGCTTCAGCGAGGATGCCCGCGGCGCCTGGCTGCATTTCTATTCGATCAGCCCCTACAACGCCTACAACCGCTTCGTGGTGGATTCGGTGCTGGCCGGCTGGCAGAGCAACCTGAGCCAGGTGGTCGACCGCCCCATCATCGCGGACAAGGTTGAAATCGAATTTCCGCCACCCGACTACAGCGAGCGTTACGAGCCCCTGTTCGGCTGCCCGGTGGAATTCGCCAGCGGCGCCAACCGCCTGCGCCTGAGCAGCGAAACCCTGGCCCTGCGCAATCCACAGCATTACCCAGGCACCTGGCGGCACCTGCTGGAGCTGTGTGAACGAGAGCTCGATCAGCTGACCCGCACGCGTAGCCTGCGCGAACAGGTCATCCAGCTGCTGGGGCCCTTGCTGCACGGCCATGAGCCGGATCTGCAGGAAGTGGCGCGCAGCCTGCACCTGCCGAGCTGGACGTTGCGGCGCAAGCTGGCCGAGGAAGGCACGCAATTTCGCGCCATCCTCAACGACACCCGCCGCGACCTGGCCACGGCCTATATCCGTGACACCGAGCTGGCCTTTGGCGAGATCGCCTACCTGCTCGGCTTCGCCTCGGCCGAAGCCTTCCAGCGCGCCTTCAAGCGCTGGCTCGGGCAAACACCCGGCGACTACCGCCGCACACAGCGCAGGGCCAGCGGCGAAGCTCAGAGTTCGGTGGCGTCGTCGTCCACATCGGGCATGTCTTGACTGAGGACGTCGCGCTCGAGCAGTTCTTCCTGATAGTCATCCATCGGGCATTCTCCTGGGGCATTTCATCTTTCGTTAGCAAGCTACGTTGCCAGTGTGAAGACAAGATGACGAAAAACCGCAGGGCGATTGATTACCCCGGATCACAGGCAATAAAAAACCCGTCGATCTTGCGATCGACGGGTTTCGTATATGGCGCAGCGGACGGGACTCGAACCCGCGACCCCCGGCGTGACAGGCCGGTATTCTAACCGACTGAACTACCGCTGCGTGTCGGTTGGACTTGCGTCCAAAGAACTCATGGAACTCTGTTGCATCTGATGGCGCCCTTGCGGGCTTTGCCATCTCAAATCGACAAGGTGCCGATCTGGGAAATAATGGCGCAGCGGACGGGACTCGAACCCGCGACCCCCGGCGTGACAGGCCGGTATTCTAACCGACTGAACTACCGCTGCGCGTCGGTGGACTTTCGTCCTTCTCTCTAAGGCTATGGTGGGTGATGACGGGATCGAACCGCCGACCCTCTGCTTGTAAGGCAGATGCTCTCCCGGCTGAGCTAATCACCCATGTGCCTTAGCGAGGCGCGCACTTTATGCAGGCGGCGATGCTAAGTCNATGTGCCTTAGCGAGGCGCGCACTTTATGCAGGCGGCGATGCTAAGTCAACACCCTGCTTGAATTTTTTCTGAAAAAGGCAGATTCATCGCCCACCTCATTCCATCTCTCCGCACAGTTCGGCGGCGCGCAGCAGCGCGGCCGTAAGGCTGTGACGCTCCCAATCGGCCAGCGCGGCAAAACGCTGGTTGAATTCCGGTGGCATCAACGAAGGTGCTTGCTGGATCAGCTCACGGCCCGCATCGCTGATCAACAGCCACTGGCGCCGGCGATCCTGATCATCGCGCTGGCGCTGCAACAGACCACGCTCTTCCAAGCGATCGAGCATGCCGGACAGCGTCGCAGCGGTCAGGCTAACGCGGCTGCTGAGCACGCTGGCGGTCATCCGCGTCTCGCTGGCCAGCACCTGCAGCACCATCAACTGCATGGGCGTCAGCCCGCCAAAGCGAGCCAGACGCTTGGCGTGCACCTCCCCCGCCTGCTGCAAGCGCCGCAGCGCCTGAAACAGGGGCATCTCGAAGGCCATGACAGATGACAAATCTATTTCAACAGGAACTTTTTTATCGCTCATAAGCACCAATTAATGACAACCAAAACTTTGACATGAAAGCATTATTTTGTTTTGGTGTAAAAGGCTCGACCACGAGCCACTCCCCAACGGCAACACCGGTAAGGAACTATGTGCGGAATAGCTGGAGAACTTCGTTTTGATCGACGCCCCGCGGACCTGGCGGCAGTCGAACGCATCACCCACCACCTGGCCCCTCGCGGACCCGACGCCCATGGCTTTCATAGTCAGGGTCCCATCGCCCTGGGCCATCGCCGGCTGAAGATCATGGATCTGGCCGAAGCCTCGGGCCAGCCGATGATCGACAGCGATCTCGGCCTGTCCATGGTGTTCAACGGCGCCATCTATAACTACCCCGAGCTGCGTGCCGAGCTGGAAGCGCTGGGCTATCACTTCTTCTCCGGCGGTGACACCGAGGTGCTGCTCAAGGGCTATCACGCCTGGGGCGAAAAACTGCTGCCCAAGCTCAATGGCATGTTCGCCTTCGCCGTCTGGGAGCGTGACAAGCAGAACCTGTTCATCGCCCGCGACCGCCTCGGCGTCAAACCGCTGTATCTGTCGCGCACTGGTGAGCGCCTGCGCTTCGCCTCGTCGCTGCCAGCCCTGCTGCAAGGTGGCGACATCGCCAAGACGCTGGATGCCGTCGCCCTCAACCACTATTTGAACTTCCATGCCGTGGTGCCCGCGCCGCGCACCATCCTGGCGGGCGTGGAGAAACTGCCGCCAGCCACCTGGATGCGTGTCGATGCCGACGGCAAGGTCGAGCAACACACCTGGTGGACGCTGCAGTTCGGCCCGCAAGGCGAGGAAGCGAACTTCGGCTTTGAAGAATGGCGCGACCGCACACTGCAGACCATGCGCGAAGCGGTGGAGATTCGTCAGCGCGCGGCGGTCGACGTCGGCGTGCTGCTCTCCGGTGGCGTCGATTCGAGCATGCTGGTCGGCCTGCTGCGCGAAGCTGGTGTGGAGAACCTGCTGACCTTCTCCATCGGCTTCCAGGATGCCGGCGGCGAACGTGGCGACGAATTCCAGTATTCGGACCTGATCGCCCAGCATTTCGGCACCCGCCATCATCAATTGCGCATTGGCGAGCACGAGATTCTCGAGCAGCTGCCGCAAGCCTTCCGCGCCATGAGCGAGCCGATGGTCAGCCATGACTGCATCGCCTTCTATCTGCTCTCGCGCGAAGTCGCCAAGCACTGCAAGGTGGTACAGAGTGGCCAAGGCGCCGACGAACTGTTCGCCGGCTACCACTGGTATCCGCAGGTCGATGGCGCCAAGGATGCTTTCGCCGCCTACCGCGCCGCTTTCTTCGACCGCGAGCACGACGAATACGCGGCCTGCGTGCAGCCCGCCTGGCTGACCGGCGACATGGCTGGCGAGTTCGTTCGCGAGCACTTCGCCATGCCCGGCGCCGATGCTGCAGTGGACAAGGCCCTGCGCCTGGACAGCACGGTGATGCTGGTCGACGACCCGGTCAAACGGGTGGATAACATGACCATGGCCTGGGGCCTGGAAGCGCGCACGCCGTTCCTCGACTATCGCGTGGCCGAGCTGTCGGCGCGCATTCCCGCGCAGTTCAAGCTGCCGGAGGGCGGCAAGTACGTGCTCAAGGAAGCCGCGCGCAAGGTCATCCCCAGTGAGGTGATCGACCGGCCCAAAGGCTACTTCCCCGTGCCAGGACTCAAGCATCTGGAGGGCGCCACCCTCGGTTGGGTGCGCGACCTGCTGCTCGACCCAAGCCAGGATCGCGGCCTGTTCAACCCGACCATGCTCGACCAGTTGCTGACCAACCCGCAGAGCCAGCTCACGCCGCTGCGCGGGTCCAAGCTATGGCAACTGGCAGCGCTCAATCTGTGGTTGAGCGAACAGGGTCTGTAACTCACATGGAGCGGCCCTCGGGCCGCTCCTGCAGGATCAATGGTCATAGCCCGGCAAAGCCGGGATGTGTCGCGACTCAATGACGATCCGGCCAAGACCGGACGTAGTGAACACGGACAGGGATTATTCCATGCGCTCCACTGCCTTCAACCAACGCCTGCTGCGAGGCCAGACACCATCCTACGAGCGTCTGCAGGCCCGCCTGGCCGAGGATCACAGCAGCCAGCCCAGCCAGCCACAAGCCATTCATTGCGGCTGGGGCCGCCTGCTGATCGGCCATACCTACCCCGACGCCACTGTCCTGGCCGAATCCCTGCTGGACGAACAGCCCGGTGAACGTGACATCGCCCTCTACGTAGCCGCCCCGCATCAGGTGCTGGCGCATGCACCGCAGCAACTGTTTCTCGACCCATCCGACACGCTGCGCCTGTGGTTCACCGACTACCGCCCGGCGCGTCGCAGCTTCCGTGGTTTTCGTATTCGCCGGGCGCAGAACGATGCCGACTGGCAGGCCATCAACTGCCTGTACCAGACCCGCGGCATGCTGCCGATCGACCCGGCCAAGCTCACGCCTTACACCGAGGGCGGCCCGACCTACTGGCTGGCCGAGGACGAAGACAGCGGCGCGGTGATCGGCAGTGTCATGGGCCTCAACCACCAGCGCGCTTTCCGTGACCCGGAGAACGGCAGCAGCCTGTGGTGCCTGGCGGTCGACCCGCAATGCAGCCGACCCGGTGTCGGCGAAGTACTGGTGCGTCACCTGATCGAGCACGGCATGAGCCGTGGCCTGAGCTACCTCGACCTGTCGGTGCTGCACGATAACAAGCAGGCCAAGAAGCTCTACGCCAAGCTCGGCTTCCGCGAGCTGCAGACCTTCAGCCTCAAGCGCAAGAACGGCATCAACCAGCCGCTGTTCCTCGGCCCCGGCCCACAGGCCGAGCTCAACCCCTACGCGCGGATCATCGTCGACGAGGCGCTGCGCCGCGGCATCGAAGTGCAGGTGGATGACGCCGAGGCCGGGCTGTTCACCCTCAGTCACGGTGGCCGACGCATCCGCTGCCGCGAATCGCTGTGCGACCTGACCAGTGCCGTGAGCATGACCCTGTGCCAGGACAAGCGTCTGACCCACCGTGCCCTGTCGCGCGCTGACCTTAGCGTGCCGGCCCAGCGCCTGGCCGCCAGCGCCGAGGACAATGCCACTTTTCTCGCTGAACATGGCTCGGTCGTGGTCAAACCAGTCGATGGCGAACAAGGCCAGGGCGTGGCTGTGGATCTGCGTACACCGGGCGAGGTGCAGGAAGCCATCGAACGCGCCCGCGTGTTCGATCAGCGCGTACTGCTGGAGAGTTATCACGAAGGTCACGACCTGCGCGTACTGGTCATCGGCTACGAGGTGGTGGCCGCAGCCATCCGCCGCCCAGCCGAAATCATTGGCGATGGCCGCCACAGCATCGGCGAGCTGATCGATGCGCAAAGCCGTCGCCGCCAGGCCGCCACCGGTGGCGAAAGCCGCATCCCCAAGGACGCCGAAACCCTGCGCACCCTGCATGGCGCCGGCCTCGACTACGACAGTGTGCTGCCCGCCGGCGAGCGCCTGGCCGTGCGCAAGACTGCCAACCTGCATACCGGCGGGACTCTGGAAGACGTCACCGCAATCCTCCATCCGACCCTGCGCGACGCTGCCATCAAGGCCGCGCGCGCCCTGGAAATCCCCGTGGTTGGCCTCGACCTGCTGGTGCCCGCCGCTGATCAGCCGGAATACGTATTCATCGAAGCCAACGAGCGCGCTGGCCTGGCCAACCATGAGCCACAGCCGACCGCCGAGCGCTTCGTCGACCTGCTGTTCCCGCTCAGCCAAGTATCGAGCTGACCACTCTCCCCCGGCCCTCTCCCGCACAGGGAGAGGGGAAACCCGAATGCCGAGGAGCTTGCATGCAACAACTACCCGAACCCGATCTCGACTACATGCAGAAGGTGCTGCTGGAGATGCTTGCCATTCCCAGCCCCACCGGTTTCACCGACACCATCGTGCGCTACGTCGCCGAACGGCTCGAAGAGCTGGAAATCCCCTTCGAGCTGACCCGCCGCGGCACCATTCGCGCCACCCTGCGCGGGCGCCAGAGCGAGTACGAGCGGTTCGACCGCGCCGTGTCCGTGCACTTGGACACCATTGGCGCCATCGTCCGCGAGATCAAGGACAACGGCCGCCTGGGCCTGGCGCCGGTAGGCTGCTGGTCAAGCCGCTTCGCCGAGGGCAGCCGTGTCAGCCTGTTCACCGACAACGGCGTGATTCGCGGCAGCGTGCTGCCGCTGATGGCCTCGGGGCACGCCTTCAACACCGCCGTCGACACCATGCCGGTAAGCTGGGATCACGTCGAACTGCGCCTGGACGCCTACTGCGCCACCCGCGCTGATTGCGATTCCTTGGGCGTTTGCGTGGGTGATTTCGTCGCCTTCGATCCGCTGCCGGAGTTTTCCGAGAGCGGCCATATCAGCGCCCGTCACCTCGACGACAAGGCCGGCGTCGCCGCCCTGCTGGCGTCACTCAAGGCGATTCGTGATCACGGCCTGCAACCGATGATCGACTGCCATCCGCTGTTCACCATCACTGAAGAGGTCGGCTCCGGCGCTGCTGCCGCCCTGCCCTGGGATGTCAGCGAGTTCGTCGGCATCGACATCGCTCCGGTCGCGCCAGGCCAGCAGTCCAGCGAGCACGCCGTCAGCGTGGCCATGCAGGACTCCGGCGGCCCCTACGACTATCACCTGTCACGTCAGTTGCTGCGCCTGGCAGCCGAACAGGACGTACCGGTACGCCGCGACCTGTTCCGCTACTACCACAGCGACGCGCAATCGGCAGTCACCGCCGGCCATGACATCCGCACGGCGCTGTTGGCCTTCGGCTGCGACGCGACTCACGGCTATGAACGCACCCATATCGACAGCCTCAAGGCCCTCAGCCGCCTGCTCACCGCCTACATGATGAGCCCGCCGGTGTTCGCCAGTGATGCGCAACCGGCACAGGGCTCGCTCGAGCGCTTCAGCCACCAACTGGAGCATGACGCGCAGATGGAAAGCGATACCCGAGTGCCGCCGGTGGACAGCCTGGTTGGCCAACATGATCGGGACGCTTGAAGGCTTGAGCGCATAAAGGCAAAGTGACACACAGAACGACAGGGGAGCATCAGCTCCCCTTTTTCTGGCCTGCAGTCAGTGGCCAACCTTAGGGCCGTCGCCAAGCGACGTTGAACATGACACCCCGGCCATTTCCTGGCCTTCTGAGGTTCACGGATGCCTCGCGTCTTTCTGGCCTTGCTGTTGCTCTGGCTCGCCTGCCCCAGTTGGGCGCTTACGCCTGCGTCGCTCGACAGCGACGACCTGCGCCTATCCCTGGGCCCTTACACCGGTTATTACGAAGACATAAACGGCACCCTGAGCATCGAGCAGGTGCAGGCGCTGGATGATGACGCCTTCAAGGCCCTGGGCGGTGAACATGCCAACCTCGGCAAGAACGCATCGGTGTGGTGGTTCAAGGTTCGCCTGGTCAACGCCCTGAACCATGAGCTGGGCGGCTATCTCGAAGTCAACTATCCGTTGCTCGATCATCTGCAGGTGCACCTGATCGATCCGGAGGGCAACCGCCTGGAACAGGAAAGCGGCGACACTTTCGCCTTCTCCCAGCGGCCGGTGCAGGTCCGCAATTTCTGGTTTCCCATGCAGCTGGAGCCCGGTGTCAGCACTCTGCTGATCCGCGTGGAGACCACCAGCACGGTGTTCGTGCCGCTATTCTTCGCCACCTACGGTGCCAGCGCAGCCGCGCAGGAAAACCTGATGGGCTTCAACGGCGCGTTCTACGGCGTGCTGTTCGCCATGTTCTGCTACAACCTGTTCCTCTACCTGTCGCTGCGTGAATCGGCCTACCTCTGGTACCTGGCCTACAACCTCAACGTCGGCCTGCTCGCGGCGTGCTTCGACGGCATGCTGTTCAAGCTGCTGCCCGAGCACGTGGCCTTTCAGTCGGTCAGCATCTACATCCTGATGTACGCGCACTGCCTCACGGCCATCCAGTTCAGCCGTCATTTCCTGCATGCACGTCAGTATTTCCCGCGTCTGGATACCGGCCTGCGCCTGCTGATGTTGGTCTGCGTCGGCTGCCTGCTGTCGATACCGCTGATCGGCTTCGCTGCCTGGAACATCCTGGCCAGCGTCACCGTCTCCCTGGTGTCGCTGATCCTGCTGCTGACCGGCATCTACGTGTGGCGTCGTGGCGTACGTTATGGCTCCTACTACACCCTGGCCTGGGCCATCCTGCTGTTCGCGTTCATCCAGGCCACCACCGGTTCGCTGGGCCTGGAAGTGTTCGGCGTGTTCGGCGCCACGGCGGTAAAGATCGGCGTGACCATCGAGCTGATCACCCTGTCCATCGGCCTTGCCGACCGCATCAACCTGCTCAAGGAGGAAGGCTTCCAGTCGCGCCGTGCGGCCGAGCAAGCCGCCTTCGAGAACCAGGCCAAGAGTCGCTTCCTGGCCAAGATGAGCCACGAAATTCGCACGCCGCTCAACGGCGTGCTGGGCATGTTGCAACTGCTGCGCGAAACACCGCTGGATCGCAGCCAGCGCTTCTACGTCGACACCATTTCCAGCTCCGGCAGCTCGTTGATGGCGGTGATCAACGACATCCTCGACTACGCGCGCATCGAGTCCGGCAAGCTCAGCCTGGAGCAGATCGAGTTCGACCTGGAAGACATGATTTCCGAGACGCTCAGCCTGTTCACCGGCCAGGCGCTGGACAAACGCCTGCGCCTCTATGTCAGCCTGGAAAACGGCGTACCCCGGCGTATTCAGGGTGATCCGACGCGGCTCAAACAGGTGTTGATGAACCTGCTCAGCAACGCTCTCAAGTTCACTGCCGAAGGCCATGTGGCCGTCAGCGTCAGCCGCCGCAGCGACAGCCATGGCCGGCCGCATCTGGTGTTCGCCGTCAGCGACAGTGGCATTGGTATCAGTGAGCAGGCGCTGGCGCAGTTGTTCGAATCTTTCGCTCAGGGCGACTCCAGCACTACCCGCCGTTATGGCGGCAGTGGTCTGGGCCTGGCCATCAGCAAGGAGCTGGTGGAGATGATGGGCGGTAGAATCGAAGTGCGGAGCACCCTGGGCCAGGGCACCCGCTTCGCCTTCGACATGCCGCTACTGGCCGAACAGGAAACAACCGACGAGCTCAACCGCCTGCTGGCCGGCCGCACCGCCCTGCTCGCCTCTCTCGACGGCCTGGGCCTGGATGCAATGAGCCGTCTGCTCGGGCGCTGGGGCATGCGCACCGAGCGCTGCCAGACGCCAGAGCGCTTGCAGGACTATCTGGAGGATTTCGCTGCGCCGCCGTTGCTGGTACTGATGGCGCCCTGGCCAGGAGGCGTCAACCACTGGCTCGACTCGCTCCGGCCCAAGCTGCAGGCGCAACAGCGCGTGCTGCTGGTTTGCCCGCCCGAGGCCTGCCAACATCTGCCGGCGAGCCATGGTCTGCGCCTGCAACACCTGGCCCAACCCGTGGCGATCAACGCGCTGCGCCAGGCCTTGAACGGGCTGTATGAAGAACCCAGAGCACAGGTACATCAGTTGGTCAGAGAAATACGCAGCGACAACAGCGAAGCCCCCTGCATTCTCGTGGCAGAGGACAACCCGGTGAACCAGCTGGTGGTTCAGGGCTTTTTGAAGAAACGTGGCTACAGTGTGCGCCTGGTAGTCGACGGCCAGGCGGCGGTGGACGAATACGCTCGCGACCCGGCAGCCGTGCATTTGATCCTGATGGATTGCGAGATGCCGGTGATGGACGGCTTCGAAGCCACACGGCAGATCCGCCGGTTCGAACGCGACCGGCAACTCGCTGCCGTCCCCATCATCGCACTGACCGCGCATATCCTCGACGAGCACCGTCAGCACGGTCTGGACGCTGGTATGGATGATTTCCTCGGCAAACCGCTGGATAGCGCCCTGCTCTACAGCACGCTGGAGCATCACCTCAAGCGGCCCGGCACGATGCACTGAGGAAGCTCGCAGCATGGAGCCCTGTGGCTCTATCATGGGCTCCAATAACTGGAGTCACTCGCTGTGCTGATCCCCGCTGACCTGCTGCAAGCCGACACCCTCACCGCCCTGATCGAAGACTTCGTCACCCGTGACGGGACCGACAATGGCGATGAAACCCCGCTGGAAACCCGCGTGCAACGCGTGCGTCGCGCCCTGGACAAGGGCGAAGCAGTGATCGTCTTCGACCCTGACAGCCAGCAATGCCAACTGGCGATGAAGCGTGACGTGCCCAAGGAATGGCTGGAGGCGTTGCAGCAATCGCTCAGTGATTGACCGTATGCGCCAGCATCACCGATAGCTGACACAGCGGTCGGCCGCTTTCGGCCTGCCACTGGTTGAACGCCGCCTGCACCGCGGCCAGGTCTTTCAAGCTGGTCGGCGCCTTGTCGATCACGTCCTGCGCTTTCAGCGCGGCGACCATGTCATCGGTGGGGATGAAGGTGTCCTTGCCCACCATGCGCAGAAAACGCGGCGCTGACAGACCACCAAGCTGACTGCCATGCTTGGCCAGGTATTTCCACAGACCGACGATGTCGGTCACCGGCCAGTCAGCGATCAGTGCACCAAAGCTACCCTTCTCACGACGCACATCGAGGATGAACTGGGCGTTGCGCGGCACACTTTTCAGCTTGCCCAGGTGGCGGATCAGCCGCGCATCCTGCATCAGGTTCTCCAGGCGTTCGGCGCCCATCAGCACCACCTTCTCCGGATCGAAGCCAAAGAACACCTGCTCGAAGGCCGGCCATTTGGCGTCCACCAGACTGTGTTTGAGGCCTGCGCGGAAGATGCGCAGGCTGATCAGCGACAGATAACGGTCATCACTCAGCGCCCGCAGTTCGGCATCGCTACGCGGCTGCGGCAGCATGGCCTCCAGTGCCTTCGCCGAGCCGAAGCGATTGAGGCAAAACTCGTGCAGCCACTTGTAATCACGCATGAATCAAATCCTTCATGAAACGGATGACAGAGCCTGCACGCAGCGCGTTGAACACTCAAGTCCCACAGCGATGACGCTCACGTAGGGCGGGTGAAACCCGCCAATCTCGAACCAGCGGCTTGCACCCGCCCTACCCACGCAAACGTTCGGCAGCCTGGCGCAACGCAGCCTCGGTACCGCTCCAGCCCAGGCAACCATCGGTGATCGATACGCCGTAACGCAGCTCGCCGGCAAGCGTCTGGCAGCCGTCGAACAGGTGGCTCTCCAGCATCACCCCGCGCAGGCTGTCATCGCCAGCCAGGCGCTGATCGATCACGCTTTCCAGCACCGCCGGTTGACGCAACGGATCCTTGCCGCTGTTGGCGTGACTGCAATCGACCAGAATGCGCGGCGCGATGCCCTGGCGCTCAAGTGCCTGCCGCGCAGCGGCGACGCTGACGGCATCATGGTTCGGTGCGCCGTGGCCGCCGCGCAGTACCAGATGGGTGTCGGGGTTGCCCGCGGTATGCAGCAGGGCCGGATGGCCGAGGTCATCGATGCCGAAGTGCTGATGCGGGTGCGCCGCCGAGCGCATGGCGTCGCAGGCGATGCCGACACTGCCGTCGGTGCCGTTCTTGAAGCCCACCGGCAAATCCAGGCCGCTGACCATCTCGCGATGCACCTGCGACTCGCTGGTACGGGCACCAACCGCTGCCCAGCCGAGCA
Organism: Pseudomonas sp. YY-1; assembly: GCF_002843095.1. NCBI lineage: Bacteria > Pseudomonadati > Pseudomonadota > Gammaproteobacteria > Pseudomonadales > Pseudomonadaceae > Pseudomonas > Pseudomonas sp. YY-1. Next base: position 62,401 of record NZ_PJLX01000021.1, read on the forward strand.
GGTCGTCGAAGTAGCCGGCGGCCATCGGCTGCAGCAGCTCGGTGGCCAGCGGCAAGCCGCGAGCGAGGATATCCAGCATCAACTGCCGGGACTGTCGCAAACCCTCGGCCATATCACCACTGCCATCCAGATGCGGATCGTACAACAGCCCTTTCCAACCGACGGTGGTGCGCGGTTTTTCCACGTAGGCGCGCATCACCATCAGTAGTTGATCATCGACCTGCGGCGCCAGCTCGGCCAGGCGCTCGGCATATTCGAGGGCGCTGCTACGGTCATGCAGGGAACAGGGGCCGACCACCACCAGCAGGCGCGAGTCGCGGCCATCGAGCACGGCGCGAATGGCGTCACGGTCAGCGGCAATACGTTCGGCAAGTGCGGCGGGTAGCGGCAGGCGTTGACGCAGTACGGCGGGGCTGGGCAGCGGCTGGGCGCTGCGGCGGGCGGTGGTGGTGACGGAGGAGGCGAGTTGAGCGGAGCTGTTCATGATCTGGCGGTTCCTTGGCTGGCGCGGTCGATGCCGCGGCGGCGCTAACTGAGTGTTCGTGGCAAAGGTGTCAGGGCGGTGGTGACGCTGCTAAATCGCCAGTCGTAGCGGTAGTTGCGGTAGTAACGGTTCATCTGTGAGTCCTCGATCTGTGGCCGTTTTTCGGCCGGAAAAAACAAAACCCCCGGTCGGGTTGCCGACCGGGGGTTTTCTGGAAAACGTCTCTGGTGGCGACCCTGGTGTCTCAGGCCGCCTGTGGGGTATCAGGCGCGCCTGTGGCTAAACCAATACCCAAAGAAGTAATACGCCGCAGCCACAAGCGACTGCGCACGAGCCAACGCGGCGCGCGAGGCACCGGCTTGCAGCATGGACAGGAGGTTGAGGCTGGCGGACATGGAATTCTCCAAAGCGATGGCCGAACCATACTCCAGGCCTTTGCAGCCTGGCAAGCGTCGCGGCTAAAGCCCCTCCCACAGGTTCGAGTCACTTGTGGGAGGGGCTTCAGCCGCGATGGCTTACAGGCTCATCACATCGAGAAAGCGCGGTGTGGCGCTGTCGTCGATCTTCAGGCTCTTGAAGTCGAACAGGTTACGGTCGGCCAGCTGGGAGGGGTGCACATTCTGCAGGGCGCGGAACATGATCTCGACGCGGCCCGGGCTCTTGCGCTCCCAATCCTGCAGCATCTCCTTGACCACCTGGCGCTGCAGGTTCTCCTGCGAGCCACAGAGGTTGCACGGGATGATGGGGAATTCCTTGAGCTGGCTGTAGGCCTCGATATCGGCCTCGGCGCAGTAGGCCAGCGGGCGGATCACCACGTTGCGGCCATCGTCGGACAGCAGCTTGGGCGGCATGGCCTTGAGCGTGCCGCCGTAGAACATGTTAAGGAAGAAGGTTTCCAGAATGTCGTCGCGGTGGTGCCCCAGCGCCATCTTGGTCGCGCCGATCTCATCGGCATAGGTGTACAGGGTGCCACGACGCAGACGCGAGCACAGCGAGCAGGTGGTCTTGCCCTCGGGGATCTTCTCCTTGACCACCGAGTAGGTGTCCTTCTCGATGATGTGGTACGGCACGCCGACGGATTCCAGATAGGCCGGCAACACGTGCTCGGGGAAGCCGGGCTGCTTCTGATCCATGTTTACCGCGACGATCTCGAACTTGATCGGCGCCACCTTCTGCAGATACAGCAACACGTCGAGCATGGTGTAGCTGTCCTTGCCGCCGGACAGGCAGACCATCACTTTGTCGCCATCCTCGATCATGTTGAAGTCGGTGATGGCTTCGCCGGCCAGGCGGCGAATGCGCTTCTGCAGTTTGTTCTGGTTGACCGAAAGGGTGCCCATGGTGCGTCGAAATCCGAGGGGGTGGGAACGAAAGCGCGACATTTTACGCACAAAGGCGCCACGCCCCCACCCCAGCGACAACTAAATGCTAGGCTCGGCCGATGAACGACGACCTCGACCCCGATCTGGACCTCGCCGAGCAGGTACTGCAACTGCTGCAGGCAGCACCGGACGGCATTGCCGAATACACCCTGATCCAGCAACTGAAAGATCGCCACAGCGGTCATGTCCCTAATCTGCCTCTGGCCGACAAGCTGGTGCTGTTTCGTACTCATTTCCTGCTGTTCAACGCGCTTTATCGACTGCGCGAGCAGCTATGGCAGAAAAAGAGTCACCTGCTGCAGATCAGCCCGCTGTGTATACGTCTGCTGCCCTATCAGTCAGGCAGTGCGGCGCTCAGTGAACGCGACGCCCTGCGTGACTACTATCTGGACATGAGCAACCTCCAGGGCACCGACGAACGCGACGTCGAGCGCCTGCTGACCAGCTTCTGGACGCGCATGCAGGGCGGCGAAGAGAAGCAGGCTGCACTCGAGTTGTTCGAACTGGCCAATGAACGGACACTCGACCTGCCACGAATCAAGCTGCGCTACCGACAAATGGTCAGCGAGCATCATCCGGACCGAGGCGGCAGCACAGAGCGGTTGCAGTCGATAAACCTGGCCATGGAAATTCTTGAGCGCTATTACCACTGACTTCTAGAGAGCGATTTGCTCTAAAGCCAGACACCACGCCTGCTCCAGGCCCTGCCTATACTGCGACATAAGGTCGCATAGATTTGGCCTGACACCCGGTGGCGCTGTACACGCGTCCCGGGCGTTCGCTGGGGGGCGACCGTCATAAGAAAAGGAGGTGTCTGGCATGATCCACCACGTTTGGGGGCTCTTCACCCATCCCGATCAAGAATGGCAAGAAATCCGTGGCGAGGAAGAATCAATCAGCCACATGTACCTGACCCATGTGCTGATTCTTGCAGCAATTCCCGCTATTTCAGCCTACATCGGCACTACCCAGGTTGGCTGGGCGATTGGTGACCGAGCACCAGTAATGCTTACCGAAGGCAGTGCGATGGTGATGACCATCATGTCCTATCTGGCGATGCTCGCCGGGGTAGCCGTGATGGGCGCATTCATCCACTGGATGGCACGCACCTACGACGCCAATCCCAGCCTGACCCAGTGCATCGTATTCGCGGCTTACACCGCCACCCCACTGTTCATCGGAGGTCTCGCAGCACTCTATCCGCATCTGTGGTTGGGCATGGTCGTGGGCACGGTCGCGATCTGCTACACGGTTTATCTGCTCTATGTCGGCATACCGACGTTCATGAACATTCCTGAAGATGAAGGCTTCATGTTCTCCAGCTCTGTACTGGCGGTCGGTCTGGTCGTGCTGGTAGCGATGATCGCCAGCTCGGTCATTCTCTGGGGCATGGGCGTCGGCCCGGTCTACACCAGCTGACAGCCAATAGCGACAAACCCACAGGCCGCCCTCGGGCGGCCTTTTCGTTGTCATGCACCAGAAAATTTGGGTTGAACCCTACGCTGCAACGGCTGCCGGACACTTAAAGGCAGCCAAGCGGATGGTCACACCATGTATGCGAACCTCTACACCCTTCTCACCCGCCCGGACCGCGCCTGGACGGCCATTCGCCAGGACGAGGAATGCAACAGCGCCAGCTACCTGCCCTACCTGTTGCTTTTTAGCCTGCTACCAGCAGTTTGCCTGTTCATCGGCACCCATTGGGTCGGCTGGAGCCTGGTAGACGACGAACGTATCCGCCTGGAGTTCGCAAGCGCACTGCAGTTGAGCGTGTTGCTGTATCTGGCGGCGCTGGTCGGTGTCTTCATCATGGGCTACTTCCTGCGCTACATGTCGCGTACCTTCGAGGCCAGGCCCACCTTCAACCAGTGCATCGGCTTCATCGCCTATGCCTGCACGCCCTTCTTTCTCGCCGGGATCGCCGCGCTCTACCCCATGCGCTGGCTGGCAATCAGCGTCCTGCTACTTGCCTGCGCCCATGCCGCCTACCTGATTTATGTCGGGCTGCCACGCTTCATGCGCATCGACAATCAACAGGGTTTCCTCTACGCCTCCTCGATGATTGGCGTGGGGCTGCTGGTGATCGTCACCATTCTGGTGAGCATGATCCTGTTCTGGACCTACACCCTGGAGCCGGAGTATCAGCGCACGGTGCAGCAGGATCAGAGCCGCGGCACGCAGGAACAGCGCATGCAGGCACCAGTAAACGAGTGATACCTGCGCTGGTTGCCGGCTTGCGGCATAATTGACGCTCAGCCTGCACCAGCGCCTGTCCATGCCCGAACAGATTCAAGCCCGCGTCGAAGCCTGCTATCAGCAGGCCGAAACCTTCTTCAAGCAACGCTTTGCCCGCCCCGAGATCAGCTTCAAGCTGCGTGGGCAGAAGGCTGGCGTCGCACACCTCACGGAAAACAAGCTGCGTTTCAACCTGCAGCTGTACCGCGCCAACCATGAGGATTTCCTGCGCCAGACCGTGCCTCACGAAGTCGCTCACATGGTCGCCCACCAGCTATTCGGCCCGCGCATCCAGCCGCATGGTGAGGAGTGGCAGTTGATCATGCGCGGCGTCTACGAACTGCCACCACACCGCTGCCACAGCTATGAAGTCGAACGGCGCAAGGTCAGTCGCTTCATCTATCGCTGTAGCTGCGCGGACGGTGAGTTTCCCTTCTCCGCCCAGCGTCACGCTCTGGTCGCCAAAGGCCGCCGCTACTACTGCCGGCGCTGCAAGGTGACGCTGACCTTCAGTGGCGAGCAGCGCCAAGAGTGATGGGGAAACTCTCATAGCCCCTTGGTGCGCGCGGCGCACCCTACGCCAGTATCGAAGCCCCGCAGGGTGCGCTGTGCGCAGCGACATTGCCAGACAGTGAGCCGTTCGACTCAACCCAGCGCCCTAGCACTCCTCAACGCCTCGATCTGTTCGGCGTCGTAGCCCAGCTCAGCCAGCACCTCGGCGGTATGCGCGCCAACTGCCGCACCGACATGCCTTGGCGGTGGTAACCCTTCGGAGAACTTCAGTGGACAGGCCAGTTGCGCCTGCGCCGGCAAGCCTTCGCGCGGCACCTCGACGACCAGTTCGCGCGCCCTGATCTGCGGATGCTGCACCGCTTCGGACAGCGGCAGCATCGGCTCGACGCAAGCATCCAGCTCGGCGAATACCGCGCACCATTGCGCGAAATCGCGCTTCTCGAACTCGATCTCGATCTCGCGCTTGAGCGAGCGCTGGTCCTCGGGCTTTTGCGACAGACCACGCGCCGCTAACTCGGGGCGGCCGATGGCAACGCAGAACTGCTGCATGAACTGCGGCTCCAGGCTGCCAACGGAGAACCAACGACCGTCGCGGGTACGGTAGTAGTCGTAAAAGCTGCCGCCATTGAGCGCCTGGTTTTCCATGTCAGGCTCGACGCCGGCACCCAGGTAGCCAGCCCCTGCCATGCCGTGCAGGCTGAACGCGCAGTCGGTCATGCTCACGTCGACCTGCTGCCCCAGGCCGGTAACCTGGCGCTGCACCACGGCCGCGAGCAGGCCGATCACGCCATGCAGCGAGCCACCTGCCAGGTCGGCCAACTGCACGCCAAGCGGTAACGGGCCACTGTCGCGGCGCCCTGTATAGCTGGCGATGCCGGCTAAGGCCAGGTAGTTGATGTCATGCCCGGCACGGTCACGGTACGGCCCGCTCTGGCCGTAGCCGGTGATCGACACGTAGATCAGCCGCGGGTTGATCGCCTTGAGCGCCTCGTAGCCGACACCCAGCTTGTCCATCACGCCGGGGCGGAACTGCTCGAGCACGATGTCGTACTCGCCAACCAGTTGCTTGACCACCTCAACGGCCTCTGGCCGCTTAAGGTCCAGGGCGATGCTACGCTTGTTGCGGTTGAGGTAGGCGTGACTGGTGGAGGTTCCGCCGTCGTGCGGCGGTAGCACGCGTACCAGATCCATGCGCGTGGGCGACTCCACCCGCAGCACCTCGGCGCCCATATCGGCTAGCAGCAACGAGGCAAAAGGACCCGGCAGCAGAGTGGAGAAGTCGAGAATTTTCAGCGAAGACAGTGGGCCGGACATGGTGACTCCCGATTTGCTTGTTTGACGTAGCCCGGATGCAATCCGGGATTGCACTTCCCGGATTGCATCCGGGCTACGAATTAACGCTCCCAGACGACGACCTCATCACTAGACAGGCTGGCCAGCGCCTTGGCATAACGCACTTCCAGGACGTTGCGGCGAATTTTCATGGTCGGCGTCATGCTGCCGTTATCCACCGTCCAGGCCTCGCTGACCAGGTAGAAATGGCTGACACGTTCGTGCGCCTCCAACCGTTGATTGACTGCATGCAGATGCTCGGCAAGTGACTGGCCGAGCAACTCGCGCGGTTGCTGGCGGGCGGCTGGCGAGAGCTCGATCAGCGCCAGTGGTTGATCGAGATTGCTGCCCATCAGGCACACCTGCTCGACCCAATGACTCTTGGCGATCTCGCCCTCGATGGGCGCTGGCGCGACGTATTTGCCCTTGCTGGTCTTGAAGATGTCCTTGACCCGCCCGGTGATACGCAGGTAGCCCGCCTCGTCCAGCTGGCCGCGGTCACCGGTGTGCAACCAGCCATCCTTGAGCGTCTCGGCGGTCTTCTCCGGCTCACGGTAATAACCCTGCATCAGCGTCTCGCTGCGCAGCAGGATCTCGCCGCTGGCGTCGATGCGCACCTGCAGATGCGGCATCGGCCTGCCCACGGTACCGAAGCGCACCTGCCCGGGGCGATTGAAACAACCGTAGGCGAAGTGCTCGGTCATGCCGTAGCCCTCGCAGATGGTCATACCCAGACGCCGGTACCACTCCAGCAGCCCGGTGGAAATCGCCGCCGCACCGGACACCAGAATGCGCGCACGATCCAGCCCCAACCCCGCCCGCACCTTGCGCGCCACCAGCCGCCCCAGCAGCGGAATGCGCAGCAGGCGCTCGAGCTTGTGCGCCGGCAACTTCTCCAGCACACCCTGCTGAAAGCGCGTCCACAACCGTGGCACCGAGAAGAACACGGTGGGACGCACCTGGCGCAGGTCGCTGGCGAAGGTCTCCAGCGACTCGACGAAGGCCACCGGTGCGCCGCAGTAGAGGCTGTTGAATTCGACCAGGAAGCGCTCGGCGGCATGCGACAGCGGCAGGTAGGAGAAGAACTGATCCTGCGGCGTCATGTTCAGCTCCGCCGTGGCGTTGGCCGCAGAGAACGCCATGGCGTGGGCCGAGAGCATCACGCCCTTGGGCTGCCCGGTGGTGCCGGAGGTATAGAGGATCGACAGCAGATCCTCGCCGCGTTGCAGATGCCCGCCGAACAGCGGCTCATGCGCCGCCAGCAAGGCCTGCCATTGATGCTCGGCGGGCATGGTCGGATAAGGCATGGCGATGCGGGTGATATGCGCCGCGATACCGGTGGCCAGCTTGTCCGGCTCATCCAGCTTGCCAACCAGGATTACCTTGCAGCCCGCGTGCTCCAGCACATAGGCGATCTGTTCCGGCGCCTGCAGCGGATACAGCGGCACGCTGACCAGCCCGGCGTGCTGGATCGCCAGGTCGCTGATAAACCATTCGGCGCAGTTCTTCGCCAGCAGCGCAACGCGCTCGCCCGGCACGCAGCCCAGCGCCAGCAGCGCGCTGGCCAGGCGGCGCGCCTGCTCGTCGACCTGGCGCCAGGTGAAGTCATGCCACACGCCATTGACCGGCTGACGCAGCCAGACGGCATCGGCTTGCCGATCCAGCCAGTGGTTGAAGCGTTGCAGCGGCAGTTGCAATGGTTCGGTCATCGCGGCGCACCTGTTGTCGGTTGTTGTGCGGGGCCAGCGGCAGATCCCGGCATGGCGCCGGGGGTGTATCGATCAGCCGGACATTAGAGGCCGAACACCCGGCGGGCGTTACCGTACAGAAATTGTGCCTCCACCTCGGCGGCCAGACCGAGTTCCTTGACCTGGGCCATGCAGCGGCTCAGGGACAGTTGGGGGAAGTTGCTGCCGAACAGCACCTTGTGCGCGCCGTAGCTCTGCATGTACTGCAGCAGCTGCGCCGGGTAATAGCGAGGCAGATAGGCCGAGGTATCGATGAAGACGTTATCGTGCTTCCAGGCCACGCCGATCATCTCGTCCGTCCAGGGATGGCCAATATGCCCGGCGACGATCCGCAGTTCCGGGAAGTCCAACGCCACCTCGTCCAGATAGGGTACCGGTCGCCCGGTTTCCGACGGCAGCAGCGGGCCGGTATGGCCAACCTGAGTGCAAAAGGGAATGTCCAACTCGATGCACTTCACGTACAGCGGGTAGTAGCGCCGGTCGTTCGGCGGCAACTTCCACAGCCAGGGCACGATGCGCAGTGCCTTGCAGCCCAGCTCGTGCACGGCCCGCTCCAGCTCGCGCACGGCGGCCATCGGCTTGCTCAGATCGACCGTGGCCACGCCGACGAAGCGCTCGGGAAAGGCCCGGGTAAACTCGGCGATCTCATCGTTGCTGAACACCCATCCCTCGGGGCGGCACCAGGCGGCCAGCATCAGCTTGTCAACGCCCGCCTCGTCCATCTGTGCGATGGTCTCCTCGGGGCCGAGTCGCACATCCAGCAGGTGCGCACTGCCGGACTTCTCGAACAGCCGCGCCACCTCCGGCATGCGCTCGCGCAGTTGGCCACCGGCGGGCTGAGCCCATGCGTCAATCGCAAGATTCATATCCACTCTCCGTCGAACGGCCGCTACAGCTTCATACCGCGGCTGATGATTTCCTTCATGATTTCCGAGGTACCGGCGAAGATGCGCTGAATGCGCGCGTTCGCGTACATCTTGCAGATCGGGTATTCCCACATGTAGCCCCAGCCGCCATGCAGCTGCACGCCCTCGTCGACCACCTTGCCCAGCAGCTCGGTGGTGAACAGTTTGGCCTCTGCGGCGACTTCTGCACTGAGCTTCTTCTGGTTGTGATCCATCACGCAGCGGTCGGTGAACACCTGGGCCACGTCGATCTGGGTGCGCATCTCGGCCAGCTTGAAGCGGGTGTTCTGGAAATGCGCGACGGGGCGGCCAAAGGCCTGGCGTTCCTTGACGTACTCGATGGTGGTCTGCAGCGCCGCCTCGGCGCCAGCCACCGCGCCACAGGCATTGGTCAGGCGCTCCTGAGCGAGCATGTTCATCAGGTAGAAGAAGCCGCCCTTGGCATCGCCCAACAGGTTTTCCTTGGGCACCTTGACGTCGTTGAAGAACAGCTCGGCGGTGTCCTGGCTGTGCATGCCGAGCTTCTTCAGCTTCTTGCCACGCTCGAAACCGGGCATGCCGCGTTCGACCAGGAACAGGCCCATGGCGTGCTTGTTGGCCGGGTCGGTCTTGGCCGCGACGATCACCACGTCAGCGAGGTAGCCGTTGGAGATGAACACCTTGGAACCGTTGAGCAGCCAGTGCTCGCCCTTGTCCACCGCAGTGGTGCGCATGCCGGCCAGATCGGAGCCGGCCGAAGGCTCGGTCATCGCCACGGCGAGGATGGTCTCGCCGCTGATGATGCCCGGCAGCAAGCGCGCCTTCTGCTCGACAGTGCCGTACTCGGCGATATAGGGGCCGCACAGCGCCGAGTGCAGCGGGATCATGAAACCGGGCTCGTTGATGCGCGCCAGCTCCTCGCACATGATCTGCTCGTAGCGAAAATCCTTGAGCCCCGCGCCGCCGTACTCCTCATCCGCCCAGGGCAGCAGAAAACCCATCTCGCCGGCCTTGCGCCACACGCTACGGTCCACCACACCAGCCTCCTCCCAGGCCTCCTGATGGGGCACCACCTCTTTGTCCAGAAACGCCGCGAAGGCATCGCGGAACAGCTTGTGCTCGGTGTCGAAATGGTTACGTTGCATGAGGCGGATCCTCCGCTGTTGTTATGGCACCGAGGTTAAGTGCCGCCCCGCTACGCCTCAATGACCCATGCGCTCAGCCTCGGTTGACCCATTCGCTCGGCTGGCTTGCTCTGGTCACGAGCAGTTGCCTACCATCGACCACCCTCGCTATCGGAAACCCAGCATGCGCGAACGCACCATCGCCAGCCACTTCGTCCGCGCCGCCCTGCGCGGTGCCGATCGCCAAGGCCTGGCCTGCGACCTGATACTGCGTCAGGCCGGCATCCAGAGCGCCGTGCTGGTCGAGCCGCGTGCACGCATTGCCCCTGAACAGTTCGCCCGACTGATGCAACTGCTGTGGGAAGCGCTGGACGACGAGTACCTGGGTTTCGGCTGCCAGCCGAGCAAACGCGGCACATTCGCCATGATGGGTCACGCCATCATCCACTGCCGCAGCCTGGAAAAAGCCCTGAGCCGTGGCGCGATGTTCTACGGCCTGTTTCCCGACGCACCGGGCATCAGCCTGCAACGCGAAGGCGACTGGGCGCGGCTGAGCGTGGACGACAGCACCCTGTGGGACCCGGATCATTTTCTGGTGGAAAGCCTGCTGGTGATCTGGCATCGCCTCGGCAGTTGGCTGATCGGCCAGCGCATCCGCCTGGAAGAAGCCACCTTCACCTATCCGGAGCCACAGCACAGCGCCGAGTACGAACTGCTGTTCCCCTGCACCCGACGCTTTTGCGCCGGCGCCACCAGCCTGCTGTTCCACGCCCGCTACCTGGCGATGCCGCTGCTACAGGACGAACGCACGCTCAAGCAATTCTTGGAGCACTCCCCCGCCGACCTGCTGGCCCGCCCGGACGGCGGCGAAAGCCTGATCAGCCAGATTCGTCGCCTGCTCGGCCGCGACTGCCGCACCTGGCCGGACCTGGAACAGGTCGCCCAGCAATTGCACAGCAGCCCGCAGACCCTGCGCCGCCACCTGCGCGAAGAAGGCACCAGCTTTCAGGAACTCAAGGACCACCTGCGCCGCGACCTGGCCATCTACCACCTGGGCCGCGACGAACTGGCGATTCAGGATATCGCCGAACAACTCGGTTTCTCCGAACCCTCGGCCTTTCACCGCGCGTTCAAGAAATGGACAGGGCTCACGCCAGGGGCGTATCGCGCGCAAGAGGGATAAGGCAGCATGGCTGCCTGTGCATCGGGCTTCGTGGATGGACAGAGCAGACGGATATGCACTAGGTTCTGACCCAAGCCTGCTGGCAATGCGCCAGAGGCGATAGGCTTGCCGTTCTCCATGTCGCTTTTCCTCCTGAGTGCTGTCGCGTTTGCAGCGAGCATCTTCAGGCCAGACAAGGACTTACAGGACGACAAGGAAGGTTATGCGACAGGTGTCGTGTGGAAATGCGACATGAATGTCGTCTAATTAATAGTTAGGCGCTAAAAATGATCGAATCCAGTTACTGGCGCGCAGAGCTTAGAAATGATCTCGCCTGGCTCTGCAAGAAACGTAAGTATCAACGGTGGTCTGAAAAGCAGCATGTTCTCTTTGAACGAAAACTAATGATTGCTGCTTTTCAAGTTCGTTCGCTGCTGGAGCGGCCAAAAGTAAAGGCTATGTCTGAGTTAACTGTTGCATATCCC
>NZ_PJLX01000022.1:0-72990 GCF_002843095.1 Pseudomonas sp. YY-1
GCTAAACCTACTTTTTCAACAGAATCGGCCGGTAGCGGACCATCTGGAGTGGGCTTTGGGTTCGTTGGTCATGGACGTACCAATATCCAGGGCCCCAGCACATCTGAACTACTACCCCTCGCTCAGCCCCCTCGGCCCTCGCTATGGCGCAGATCGCCTAGAACTGCGCCAAATTCGCCACTCCAATTGGCGCAGTTCAGAAAACTGCGCCATAATTGCGCCAACAGCATTCAAACGGCGCCACCTAAGCTATGCCCTCCTCCACAGACATACTCAACAGTATCCAGGCATCTGGGAACGGTCTGACGCTGACTGAGCTATTGGCCAAACATCCCGACATTGCTCGGAGAACAGCGCAGCGACTGATTGCAAAGCTGATAGCAAGCGGTCAGATCTCAGCGCAGGGTGAAGGTAGAGCACGGCGCTATTTCGGAACTGCTATCCAAGCAGAAACCAGCACCCTGGACACTGATAGCTTTCCGTCCTTTATCCCGCTGTCGGCAGACAGCCGGGACATCCTCGCTTACATCAACCAACCACCTGAAGCGCGCAAGCCCGTAGGCTACCAGCGCGACTTTCTTGACACCTACCAGCCGAACGCAACGAGCTACCTGCCAGAATCACTGCGGCGCCAACTGCACAGAATGGGCAAAACCACAGATGCCTTGGAGCCTGCAGGCACGTACAGCCGCGCAGTCCTGAATCGCCTGCTGATTGATTTATCGTGGGCATCGAGTCACCTGGAGGGGAACACCTACTCGCGACTCGATACGCGACAGCTGATTGAGCATGGAAAGGCCGCACAAGGTAAAGCAGCCATCGAAACACAGATGATCTTGAACCATAAAACGGCAATCGAGCTGTTGGTCGAGAACATTGAAAGTGCAGAGTTCAACCGCTACACATTGATGAACCTGCACAGCGCCTTGGCCGAGAACCTGCTCCCAAATCCTGCAGATGAAGGCCGCATCCGGCAGCATGCCGTCGACATTGGGAAAAGCAACTATCGCCCTCTCTCAACACCACAACAGATTGAGGACACCTTGGAGGTTCTGCTTAGCAAGGCCAATCAGATTACTGATCCGTTCGAGCAGTCGTTCTTCATGATGGTGCACCTGCCCTACCTGCAGCCCTTTGCCGACATCAACAAGCGCACCTCCAGACTGGCAGCGAACCTGCCACTGTTTCGCGCCAACCTATGTCCGCTGACATTTCTGGATGTACCCGAACAGGCCTACAGCCGCGCCACGTTGGGCGTATACGAAATGACCCGGGTAGAGCTGCTGCGCGACCTGTACCTCTGGGCCTATGAACGCTCAACGCAGGAGTACCTGGCAATCAAGCAAGACCTTGCTGAACCAGACCCACTTAGACTGACCTGGCGGGACTTCATCAAATCGACCATTCGAGAGGTCGTCACTCATCCTGAGCTTGATCCACTGACCTGCATTCAACACGCAGTAGCTGAGCATGTTTCAGACACTGAGCAGCCAGAAGTACAAGCCCTGATCGTTGAAGAGCTCCGACGACTGCACGAAGGGGTGCTGGCGCGTTACGGATTACGGCCATCCGAGTTCACCCTCTGGAAATCGCGCCATGGGAATTGATGATCTCACACCCAACCATTCACGCCCTCAGACAGAAAGCGAACACTCAATATTAAGCCCTATGGATTACGAAAGCCTTCTTGCACAGGTCGTCCAACTAGTCGAAGACGCTGGCCTGCTGCTCATTACTGAATGGCAGCGCCCAGAAGGACCTCGCGGCTCAGGCGATAAAGCAGATGTCGATGTTGAAATTGAATCACTGCTAAAGCCGCGGTTACTGCAGCTGCTCGACTGTGATTTCTGGGGTGAGGAAACAGGCCATAGGCTCACAGGAGCCAGGTATTGCTGGGTTGTTGACCCCAATGATGGGACTGCAGACTTCCTGAAAGGCCACAAAGGCTCTGCAATATCTGTCGGCTTGCTTGAGGATGCCCAACCGGTGCTTGGCGTGGTCTATGCACCTGTTTTGCTGGATGGTGATTCCGACTGCGTCGCATGGGCAAAAGGGGCACCGTGTGTGCTTCGCAATGGGAGCCCCATTAAAGCGACACTCACCCAAAAAGAATGGAATCAAGACAGCAGAGTTATGGTCAGCACTGCGGCAACGAACAAGCCCGAAATCAATTCTGAATTGTGCTCACCAGGTTGCTTTGTGGCGATGCCCAGCATCGCCTATCGGTTGGCACGAGTCGCAGCAGGTGATGGGGATGCAGGCGTATCGCTTGTGCCGGTTTCAGCACACGATGTGGCTGCAGGTCATGCGCTGCTAATTGGCGCAGGGGGCGTGCTGATTGACCAGGATGGGAACAGCATCACTTATGTCACTGAAGCCGACATGCAGACAGTATCTCGGAGATGCTTTGGCGGTACGCGAGAAGCCTGCCAGTCACTGGCAAGCCGAAATTGGAGCAAGGTATTTACATGAAAACGCTAAAAGTCGTGATCGAGGATTGGGATGGTGATGGCGCCATTCGCATTCCCGATGAGGTCCTCCAAGAGCTCGGTGTAGATGTTGGTGACTCCCTTTATCTAGTCGAGGAATACGTTGGCTCAACGCGGTGCCTAGTGCTGAGCAAAACTGAACGCACTCCAGACCGCGTTGATGAACTGGTCGGACACTGGGATACCTTCGGAAAAGTGCAGAATGTTACGGATGATTGAGCAGGCAACCAGGCAGAACTGGCTGCCCTGCCTGTCGCATGACGTCATGACGTCATGAGCAAAGCGTTTAGAGGACTGATCGGGGCAACCACCTGAACCAAAACGCCTTGATCAATCCAGTCAGTTCAACTCCCCAGAAAGGATTTGAACGCAAAAAACCCTCCCTGTACCGCGCTAAGCCTTTGAAGTGAAAATCGATTTGGATGCGCTCTTGACGGAAGGCTCAAGGTTCCTATACTGCTCAACGACTGAGTGAAATCCTACAAATCAGTTTTCCGAGGCCAAGCGCCTGAAACGCTGATTTGAGCTGGGCATTTGTGTCTTTGGATTCAAATCCCCCCGGCTCCACCAAATAAACCCCTGATTTTCCTAGAGAAAGTCAGAGGTTTTTCTTTGGGGTGTCGAAAAGGTGTCGAAGCGTTAAGCCTGCTGGAGAAGATCGCTTTCGATGTCTGAAAAATTGCTGATCTTCACCGAACCATCGGGAAACCGGGCAATGACATCCAACTGACCCCCCATGGCTTCGATGTGGCTACGCAAAGTGGAAATGTACATGTCAGTACGCTTTTCCATCTTGGCGATGGATGGTTGCTGTACATGCAGCACCTCAGCCAGCACCTTCTGTGACAGCCCACGAGCCTGGCGCAGCTCATTAAGCGGCATCTCTGCAAGCAGCTCCTGGGCTTTGGCCTCTACCCTGGCCTGAGCCTCAGGCGCCATTTTTGCGCGCAGCTCTGCAAATTTCTTAGCCATCTATCAAGCCCTCCTTACGAAGCTGTTCCAGATGTTCGTCGTACAGTCGATCAGACAGCGGAACGTTGATGTCATACCAACGATCATCACCAGTCTTGTCGCCACCGATCAGCAAAATAGCCGAACGCCTGGGATCAAATGCATACAGGGTTCTGTAGGGTCGGCCTTCGTGCTGCGTCCTCAGCTCGCGCATATGGCTGTGACGAGAGCCATTGATTCCGCTGCTGTGTGGAAAGCCGAGTGACGGGCCTCGCTCCTCTAGAAGCTGGACTGACACCGCAACGGACTCCTGTTCCTCAGCAGACAAGCTTTCCCACCACTCACCGAACTCGTCGGTGTATTCGATATCCCAAGTCATGGCGAAAATATAACCTCAAAGGAATATTCCATCAATGGAATATCTGAATCATAGAGACGAGAGCGGGCCAATGCGTACCGCATCCTGCAGATGATCCGGTGCCAGGCGTGTAGCGCATGGTCATGGCCAGGCTGGAGTGACCCAGGATTTCTGCAGTGTGAGGATGTTCCCGCCGTTCTGGATGAAGCGACTGGCGAAGGCGTGTCACAGGGCGTGGGCGGCCTGGCCTTTCGTTAGGCGGATGGTCGTCCTGACCAGGGCGCGGCGGAACGAGGTAATGGACGAGTTTGGCTGGCCGTGTTGCTTCCAGTGCCTGACGATCTTGGCTTCCAGCTCTGCAGTGATCGGCACCGAACGAACCTTGCCGTTCTTGGTTCCGCTAAAGGTGATCACGCCATTACGCAGGCCAGTCAGTTTCAGCTTCTCAGCCTCTGACCGTCGAGCACCGGTGGCCAGACAAATCAGGGCGAGCTGAGCATCGTAATGATGTGCTTACCACCTCACACGAAAACCGAGCGTGGCGCCGTAGCCGTAAGAGTCGCTGCTGGCCAGGCTACGGGTGAAGTTGCCTTCACCGTAAAGCGAATATTTGCCGCCGTCCAGTCATGCGAGCCACCGAAACCGACGCCGGCTCTCACGCGGTCGTCGCGACTGCGAAACACCTGATCGTCGACACGCACCGAGGTGCCGTCGAGAAACTCGTTGTACAGATTGGCGATGGTATAGAGCCGCGTAGCGTCGAGCTGACGCTCCAGGCTGACGCCCACACGCCCTTGCAGACTGTCGTCACGGCCAGGGCGAACCGAGGCGCCGAATACATCGCTGAAGCTGTCGAAGCGCACCTTCGAGTAGGTCACCTGAGCCTGCGGGGTAATGAGCCAGCCTCGATCCAGGGTGATGCGTTTACCGCTCTCCAGCGAGAAGGCGTAGCCGAAGGCATCGTTGTCGCTGACCAGGCCACGCACCGGGCGCGCCGACAGGTTGCTGTCGTACCAGGTCGCCTGCACGGTACCGTCGACATAGAAGCCGTCGTTGCCGTACCAGGTCAGCGTGGCACCAAGGCCATAGCCATCGGTGGAGATGTCACCTGAGCCATAGTCACCCGCGCCATATCGCCAATTGGTATCAGCACTGCCGTTGACGTAATGCAGAGAAAGGCCACCAACGAGGCGGCCGCTATCGTTCTGCAGCAGCAGCGCATCGACACCGACCTGCGTTCTGGTCATGTCGTAGCGATACTCGCTGCCGGATGTCGAACGCTGCGGATCGACGCGATTGTGCCCGCCTTCTATCCGAATCCAGACGCCACTAGGGGTGGTGAAACGGCCACCGGCCTCCTCGGCCGACGACACTGCTCTACCCTCCTCCCAAAGGCGATTGCCCACGCGCTGATACAGCGTCGACACGCCATTGAGGCCGAGCAGTATCTGCGGATAAGCCTCGTAGCTGGGCACGCCCGGCTGGTAAAGCGGCGTGCCGGGCGGCGCGGAGGTGTTCTGAATGACCGAGCGCAGATACCAATCGCCATCCAGGGGCGTGGATACGCCGCCCTGATACAGGCGATAAGCGTAGGCTCCGGCCACGACCGCCGGGTCGCCTTCGTAGGTCGTGCTGCTCGCCAGGGTGAATACGCCGCTGGACGCACCACCGACCTCGATGATCCTGATCCCTTCGGTGGTTTGCGCACCGGTACCACCGACGTTGATGACGGTGATGGGTGTGCTGCCGGAGGTGGAGCCGGTGATCACTAGGCGATCGGTCGGCGAGCTGTCGTCGCCCAGTTGGGTGCGGATTTCGATGCTGCCGCCGGCTGGCGTGTAATCACCGGCAATCGTCAGCGTACCCAGGCTGCCGGGCTGCCCTGGCGCGATCACCCCGCGGTTGGTGGTGACACCGACCTGGCCAGTACCGGTAAGACGCGCCCCTGCCAGCACATCCATGGTGCCGCCAAGAGTGCCATCGACCTGCAGGGTACCTGTCTGTGCCAACACATCACCGGTAAAGGTGGCGCTGTTGCCAGTGAGGGTCAGCGTGCCCGTGCCTAGCTTGTTGAAGGTCGAGCTCCCGGAAAAGACCGTATCGATGCCGATGTCATAGCTGTTGCTATCGAACCAGGCGCCTTCCGCGCCGACGGCCAATCCCGCCGTGAAGTTTCTCAGGAAGTCGCTCTCGTTACGGTTGGCGCGCAAAATCCCGCCATCGAGATCGAGGTCGGCCGTGCCCAGCCCGGCGATCACTGCCCCGGTTTCGAGCACACCGCGCCCGGCAGCGCTGCCGTTGAGCTGCAGCGTGCCACTGCTGGTGGCGGTATCGGCGATATGCACGTTGTCGGCGATCTGCACCAGGCCGCCGCTGTCGATCGAAATCGAGCCACTGCCCTCGACGCCCACCCGCAGGTCGTCGGTCGCGCTCAGCGTCGAGACATCGCCCGTGGTGCTCGATACGCTCACCGTGCCGTCACTGCCAGCGTAATAGCCAATATAAATGGTCGCAGCGCCACCGCCGGCCTGCTCGGTACTGACTGCGGCACCGTCCTCGACCTGCAGCAGACCCGTGCCCTCGAAACCGACATAGATGTTGTCCAGCGGAGCCCAACTCGAACCAAGACCGTTGACGGTGACACGGCCATCGCCCCCAGCAATGACACCTATCACCCCCTGCTGGCTGCGCACCACGCCGCCATCGTTGATATCCAGCGTGCCAACGCCACCGACACCGATCTGAAAACTGGGGGTGGGATTCGCAGCCGACCTGGCGTCCCACAAGGAGCCGGCCCCCGAGACCGTGACGTTGCCGGTACTGCCAACCTCTCGACCGACCGAAACGCCGCCATCGCTACTCACCACGCCGCCATCGAGGATGTCCAGCCGACCAGTGCTGCCCGTCTCGACGCCGATATAGGTCTCACCGTCTATCGTCCAGGTGGACGCATTGCCTGCACCGTCCTCACCCTGGACGGTCACCGTGCCGCTGTCGCAGTTGCCGACATAGGCATCTACGGTACCGCTGACGGTGCCACCAGCATCGATAAGCAAGGTTCCGGCAGCACCATCACCCACGACAAGATCGCCACCAACGACCCAGTCATTGCCTGGGGGCGGTGTAGGGCTCACGTCCCCCGTGAACGTCACTTGCGCACTCGCCATCCGGGCACTGTCTGCGCCCCAGATACAGGCGGCAATCGCAGCGGAGAGCATCAGGGAGTGGCGAAGCGGGAACACTGCAGCGCTGTACTTCATGGCGCAAATCCTTTTTCGTTGTAAGTCGTTCGCTGGCTTGCCTGGCGGGCTCGGGGTTTGATGTGTAACGCAGCTGAATCAGTCATAGGGTTATAAACCATGATCCGCCAGGTCGCGACCAACTGAAGCCTGTTGGCACATAACCAGATGCAACAGAACGAACGGGCAGGAGCCATTGCCCTCCGCAAACGGCACAGTCAGAAGCGGCACGACTACCGAAAACTGACCGTACGGACGCACCTACCAAGAGCAACGAGAAAACTGACGGCAGGCTGCGTCAGCCGCATATGCTGAGATTCAGGCGAGGCGCTAGAGGCCCTGAGCTGTGGTGCCCAATGCAAACGCCCTGACATTGGCGAATGCCTCGCCGAAGTAGGCTTCGTAGCTGTGCTTTTCAACGTAGCCCAGGTGCGGCGTGCAGAGGATTTTCGGGTGGGTCAGCAACGGGTGATCGGCCTGCAAAATCGGCTCCTGCTCGAACACGTCCAGCGCGGCCTGGCCAGGACGGCCATGGTCCAGCGCAGCGAGCAATGCCCCGGGGGCGATCAGTTCGGCGCGACTGGTGTTGACCAGCAGGGCGTCAGGCTTCATCAGTTCCAGGTCAGCGGCGCTTACGCAATGTCGCGTGGCGGGCGCCAGACGCAGGTGCAGAGTGAGAATATCGGACTGTTCGAAGAAAGCTTCGCGCGTCGATGCGGCCTCGTAGCCATCGGCGATGGCGGCCTGGCGCGAGGCCTCGCTGCCCCACACCAGCACCTGCATGTCGAATGCACGTGCATAACGTGCCAGGCGCTGGCCGATCTTGCCGTAACCCCAGATGCCCAACGTCTGACCATACAGACGCTGGCCGAGGTTGACCTGCCAGTGCCCGGCATACAGGCCGTTCATGGCTTCGCGCAGCTGACGCCGGGCATTGAGGATCAGTGCCCAGGTCAGCTCGGCCGCCGCGATGGGTGAGCCAGTGCCCTCGGCGACGGTCACACCGCGCTCGCGGCAAGCCTCCACATCCAGATGCGGGCCGGCTCGCCCGGTCTGGCTGACCAGCTTCAGATTGGGCAAACGTGCCAGCAGCGCGGCGTCGATACGCGTGCGCTCGCGGGTCAACACCAGCGCATCGGCATCAACGAAGCGCTCGACCAGTACATCCGGGTCGCTGACGGCATCGTGATACACGCGAACATCGAAACCCTCCAACAGCCCGAAGCAATCGAGCTGTTGAACGACGCGCTGATAGTCATCCGGTATCACGATACGCATGCCAAGTCTCCGAATCAGGCCTCGCTGGCAACGGGGCTCTGCTGACGGCGCGCACGCCAGGCGCGCCAGAACGGCAGCACAATCATCACTGCCACCAGCGCCCAGACCACCCAGGTGATCGGGCTGGCGTACAGGATACCGAGATCACCGCTGGACAGGGACAGCGCTCGACGCAGGTTCTGCTCCATCATGCCGCCGAGGATGAAGCCGAGCAGGATCGCCGACAGCGGGAAGTCCAGCTTGCGCATGACGTAGCCGAACAGGCCGATGGCGATCATCAGGTACAGGTCGAAGGTGGTCGCATGCACCGCATACACCCCGATGGCGGTGATGATCGCCACTGCCGGCACCAGCGCCCAGTACGGCACGGCCAGCACCTTGGTGAAGACCTTGATCATCGGCACGTTCATGATGATCAGCATGATGTTGGCGACGAACAGCGATGCGATCAGGCCCCAGACGATGTCCGGCTGATTCTGGAACAGCAGCGGCCCCGGGGTGATGTTGTACAGCGTCAGGGCGCCGAGCATCACCGCCGTGGTGCCCGAGCCTGGCACACCGAGGGTCAGCATCGGCACCATGGAGCCGCAGGCAGCGGCGCTATTGGCGGTTTCCGGTGCGGCCAGGCCGCGCAGGTCACCGTTGCCGAACTTGTTGTCCTTCACTGCCATGCGCTTTTCGCTCATGTACGACACCGCGCTGGCCAGGGTCGCGCCTGCACCCGGCAGCACGCCGAGGACGAAGCCGACCACGCCGCTGCGCAGGTTGGTGGCGAGTACGAAGCCGCCCTCCTTCATATTGAACAGCATGCGTCCGCTGGCCTTGATCGCCTTCTGCCCGTGATGGGTGCGCTCCAGCAGGACCAGCAGTTCGCTGACCGAGAACAGACCCAGCACCAGCACCACGAACTGGATGCCATCGGCCAGACCCAGGCTGCCGAAAGTGAAGCGATAGACTCCGCTGTTGGCGTCGATGCCCACACAGGAGAGCAGCAGGCCGACCAGCGCCGCAACGGCAGTTTTAAGGGGTTTGTTGCCAGCCATGCCGGCCAGGCAGGTGATGGCGAAGACCATCAGCACGAAATATTCGGCGGGGCCGAACGCCACCGCCCACTTGGCCAGCAACGGTGCGAACAGCACGACACCGACGGTAGCGATCAGGCCACCGATGAACGAGCTCCAGGCCGACAGGGACAGCGCGACGCCGGCCTGGCCCTGACGGGCGAGTGGGTAGCCATCGAGGGTGGTCATCACGGCGGATGCCTCACCCGGAATGTTCAGCAGAATCGAGGAAATACGACCGCCGTATTCGCAGCCCAGGTACACAGCCGCCAGCAGGATCAAGGCGGTTTCCGGCGGCAGCCCCAATGCGAAGGCAACGGGAATCAGCAGGGCTACGCCGTTGATCGGGCCAAGCCCCGGCAGCAGGCCAACGACGGTGCCGATCAGGGTCCCGCACAGGGCCGTGACCAGGTTGTAGGGGCTCAGCGCCACGCCGAAGCCATGGCTGAGATAACCGAGAGTATCCATGGGTTCAGCCCTCCAGGGTTGAAAGAATGCCAAGCGGCAGCGGTACGGCCAGTGCCCTGTCGAACAGCAGGTAGAGGCCGATGGCCAACACCACGCCGCTGATCAGGCTGCGCAGCCAACTGCCGCCATACAGACGCGCCATGCCGATGCCGAACAGCATGCTGGCGGGGATGAAACCGATGGTTTCGAAAAGCACGGCATAGCCGATCATCAGGCCGAGAAAGACCAGCGCCTTGACCATCACTTCACGGTTCAGGGGCGGTTCTTCGCTCTGCACATCACCGGCTGGCTTGAGCAGCAGTTGCAGGCAAGCAAAGGCGATCAGCAGTAACAGCAGCAACGGGAAGGCCTTGGGCCCGACCGGTTCGTAGGAAAACGGGGCGCTGTAACCCCAGGCGAAAAAACCCAGGATGCAGCAAAGCAGCAGGGTCACCCCCGCAAAGATACGATCATGCATGGTGTTGCTCCGCAGCGATGCGCCGCGCAGAGGCGGCACATAGGACTATCACTCAACCAGGCCGAACTCTTCGCCCAGCTTTCGGTATTCCTGCACTTGCGCCTTGACCAGTTGCTCCAGCGCCGGACCGGTCACGTAATCAGGCAGTACGTCACGGTCAGCCAGGTAGGTCTGGAAGTCCTTGGAGGCATTGAGCTTGTCGAACTGCGCGTGCCACCAGGCGACGTCCTCCTCCTTTACGTCCGGGCCAAGGAAATAACCCCGGATCAACGGCCACTGAATTTCGTAGCCCTGCTCGCGCGCGGTGGGGATGGAGGCCAGATCGCCCCCCAGACGCTCCTCGCTGAAGATCGCCAGGGTGCGGATCTTGTTGCCATGCTGCGCACGGATCTCGCTGGCGCTGCCGGTAACCAGGTCGACGTGCTTGCCCATCAGCGCCATGTAGTGCTCGGAGCCGCCTTCGAAGGCTGCGTAGCGCAGGTCGCGCGGATTGACACCGGCAGCGCGGGCCAACAGCGCGATCTTCATCCAGCCCTGCCCGCCGATGCTGCCGCCGCCACCGACGACGATGCTTTTCGGGTCTTTCTTCAGCGCTTGCACCACATCATCGAGGTTCTGGTAGGGCGAGTCCTCGCGTACAGCCAGGGTGCCGTAGTCATTGCCGATCACGGCCAGCCACTTCACGGCGTTTTCATCGAATCGGCCGTATTTACCCAGGGCCAGGTTGAGCAGCGAGGCGCCCGAGAAGGCCACCAGGGTGCCAGGTTCGGCACGGCGGTTGGCGGCGATCGAGTTATAGGCCACGGCGCCGATACCACCCGGCATGTAGGTCACACGCAACGGCGATTTGAGCAGGCCTTCATCCTTGAAACCGGCCTGAGCCAGCTTGCAGGTCAGGTCGAAACCACCGCCCGGTTTGCTCGGGGCGATGCATTCCGGACGCGCCGGTTCATTGGCCATAGCGGAGGCGCTGGCCAGCAGCGCAGCTAGGGAAAGCGGCAGGATACGGCGAATGGAGCGAGTGATCATGGTGGGTTCCTCTTATTAGATTTGTCGGTAAGGGCGCTGGGTTACCACAGCGGCACGATGTAACTCAGGATCAGGCGATTCTCGTCCAGATCACGGACGAAGCTGGAGCGGTAAGTCGCGTTACGCCAGGTCACGGTCAGATTCTTCAGGGCACCCTGACCGAAGGTGTAGGCGATATCGGTGTTGCGCTCCCATTCACGACCCTCGCCTGCGGCGAAATCGACCTGGTCGCCACGCACGTAGCGAGTCATGAACTTAAGGCCCGGAACACCGACACTGGCGAAGTCGAAGTCGTAGCGCAGTTGCCAGGAGCGCTGGTCGGGACCGGCGAAATCGTTGATCTGCAGGAAGTTGGTCAGGTAAGGCGTGGCACCGTCCACATAGGTGAAGCCATCCTCACCAAGCATCTTCTGGTAAGCCAGGCCCAGAGCATGGCCAGCGACGCTGTAGGTGAACATGCCGTTGATGACCCGGTTGTCGATATCTCCAACCAGCTCCTTTCCGGCCTCGCTGTTGTTGAAGTAACGCAGATCGCTTTTCAGCTTGCCAGGCCCCAGCGCCAGGGTATGTTGCAGGCCGAGGAAATGCTGGCGATAGACATCGCTCAGCTCGGCATAGTGATAGCTGGCGAGCAACTGCGGGTTGATCGCGTAATCGACGCCAGCGAAGCGCAGCTCGTCGCTTTCGGGGCTGCGGCCGAATCGGCCGTTCTTGTTGTTCAGGGCCAGCTTCTCGGAGCCGGACACGCTGCGCTGCACCACACGGTCGATCTCGCCCAGGGTGAAAGTGGCGCGCTCGAGATCCTTGCTCTGCACCTGCCAACCCTCGAACACCTGCGGCAGCAGACGCGCGTTGCTGTACTGCAGATAAGGCATCTTCGGTAGCAGCGTACCCACGCGCAGCTGACTCTCGGCAAAACGCACCTTGCCGGTCACGCCGAGCTTGCTGTAGTCGTCCTCGGGGCGATTCTTGCTGTCGCGCGGCAACAGGTCGGTGCCGCTGCGATCCGGTGAGGAATCGAGCTTGATGCCGAGCATGCCGATGGCGTCGACGCCGAAACCCACGGTGCCCTGGGTGTAGCCGGACTCCAGGTTGAGGATGAAGCCCTGCGCCCACTCTTCGCGCTTGTTCTGCCCGGCATTCTCGCGAAAATCACGATTGAGGTAGAAGTTGCGCAGCTCCAGGCTGGCCTTGCTGTCCTCGATGAAACCGGCAGCGTTGGCACCGACTGCAGGCAGTGCCATGACCGTAATACCGACGACGGAGCAGCTAAGGGATTTTTTTCTTGTCATTGTGGTTGGCCCTACGGGTGTGGTTGTAGTGAAGCGAAATCAGGTGCCGGTGCGCCGCAGGCTGGGGATGTACACCTCGCCCGAGAACAGACGACGGGCCGTGCGCACCAGCGAGGCGCGCAGCTTCTCGGGGTTGCCATCGGCGGCAGGCTGCAGGGAAACCTCGATCTGACCGCCCGGATGCTCCAGGCGTACCAGTGCCTCGCCTTCGATGGGCGCGACTTCATGGGCGACGCTGCCAGGTAGCGCGCAGGCCGTGGCCAGGCCGATGGCACCGGTGGCAGCGACCGAGCGGTGGCAGGTATGCGGCATGAAATAGCGCACGCTCAGCGTGCCGCCATGGCGTGCAGGTGCCAGCAGCACCGGCTTGGGAATGACCATCTGCGATACGTCACCAAGCCCCATGGCCAGGCCGGCCTGCAGGCGAATGCGTTCCAGGCGCTGGAGAAACGCGCTGTCGGCATCCAGCTCGGCAGGAGACTCGTAGCCGGTCTTGCCCAACGCCTCGGCATGCATCAGCACCATGGGCATGGCCATGTCGATACAGGTCGTCACGACACCGTCGAACTCGTCATGCACGCGGCCGGTAGGCAGCAGGCGACCGGTCTTGGCGCCAGCGGCATTGAGGAAAGTCAGTTTTATCGGCGCGGCAGTACCGGGCACGCCGTCGATGGCGGTGTCGCCGTCGTAACGCACGCGGCCATTAGGGGTCATCACGTCGGAGTCGACGAAGGTGTTGGTGTTGAGGTTGCGAATGCGCACCCGCGTCATCGGCGAGCCGGCATTGACCAGGCCATGCTCGATGGCGAAAGGACCGATGGCGCAGAGCATGTTGCCGCAATTGGGTGCGGTGTCGACACGGCGCTGGGTGACCATGACCTGCACGAACAGGAAGTCGACATCGGCGTCCGGATGCGGCGAGCGACTGACGATCGCCACCTTGCTGGTCTGCGGGCTGCCGCCACCGATGCCGTCGATTTCCAGCTCGTGGCCCGAGCCCATCAGGCTCAGCAATACCTCGTCGCGCTGCTGCGGGTCAGTGGGCAGATGATTGGCCAGAAAGACCGGCCCTTTCGAAGTACCGCCTCGCATGAGTACACAAGGTACCGTCCGCATGATGCCTCCAACGCAATAAAACTAATGATTGTTGCTTTGCGTCGATTATGAGGAGCGGACTTTTATTCTGTAAAATGCATATATTTCAATATTTATTCCATTTAACGCATTAATGCACGCTCGTATTTCCCTGCTTGCCAGCCGGAAACGGAAAGACTAGGGTTCATTGGTAACTTTCAAACAAAAATACGCATAACTGATAACCCAAGCGCATGAATTACGAACTGCAAGATATCCGTGCTTTCGTGAAAATCGCCGAGTTCGGCAACTTTCATGAGGCCGCCAACGCCATCCACCTGTCTCAGCCGGCACTGACCCGGCGCATGCAGAAGCTGGAGGAAAGCCTCGGCACGCAGCTGCTGGATCGCACCACGCGCCGGGTCAGCCTGACGGCCGTGGGCCGGGATTTTCTGCCCAAGGCGCAGCGCCTGCTGGACGACTTCGAGCGCTCGATCCTCGGCATCCGCGAACTGGCCGAGCGCCAGTCCGGCCAGGTCACCCTCGCCTGCATCCCGACGGCCGCCTTCTATTTCCTGCCGACAGTGATCCGCGCCTTCAACCTGCAGTACCCGAAGATCCGCATCCGTATCCTCGACCTCAGTGCCCATGAAGGGCTGGAAGCGGTGATACGTGGCGAAGCGGATTTCGGCATCAACATGCAGAGCGGGCAGAGCGCGGAAATCGACTTCACGCCGCTGGTCAACGAGCCTTTCGTGCTCGCCTGCCGGCGCGATCATCCCCTGGCCAAACGCTCTGAAGTGGCCTGGCGCGAACTGAGCGACTACCGCCTGATTGGCGTCGGCCGCCTGAGTGGCAACCGCGTGCTGCTCGATCACGGCCTGGCCCATCTCGACTGGCGCCCAAGCTGGTTCTACGAGGTGCAGCACCTGTCGACGTCACTCGGCATGGTCGAGGCCGGCCTGGGCATCGCCGCCCTCCCCAGTCTGGCGATGCCGGCCGAGGATCATCCGATTCTGGTCAGCCGGCCGCTTGTCGATCCGGTAATCAGCCGTACTCTGGGTCTGGTGCGCCGCCGTGGTTCTTCACTGTCACCGGCAGCCGAACAGTTCGTCGAAACCCTGCTGCGGCAATGGCCGAGCTATACCTCCATCGGCACCACTAACCCCGCCGAACCCGAAAGCTGAGCCGCTGTTCGGGCCTGCGCATGCAGGCCGCCGGTCCGACGCGCTTTCATCAGCAACCACCAAGCAAGACAGGCCGCCGAAAACCCGGATAATGGCGGCCATTTTGTTTCGCTCGCTGGTATCGCCCCATGGAAATCAAGGTCAACTTTCTCGACAACCTTCGCCTCGAAGCCAAGTTCGATGACTTCACGGTGATCGCCGATCAGCCGATCCGCTACAAGGGCGACGGCTCGGCGCCGGGGCCGTTCGACTACTTTCTGGCGTCGTCAGCGTTGTGCGCGGCCTATTTCGTCAAGCTGTACTGTCAGACGCGGGACATCCCCACCGAGAACATTCGCCTGTCGCAGAACAACATCGTCGATCCGGAAAACCGCTACGCGCAGATTTTCAAGATCCAGGTCGAGCTGCCGGCGGACATTTCCGAGAAGGATCGCCTGGGGATTCTGCGCTCCATTGACCGCTGCACCGTGAAGAAGGTTGTACAGCAGGGCCCCGAGTTCATCATCGAGGAAGTGGAAAACCTCGACGCCGATGCCCAGGCGCTGCTGATGCCGGTGAGTGACACCACCACCTACATTGCGGGCAAGGATCTGCCGCTGGAGCAGACCATCGCCAACATGTCGGGCATCCTCGCCGACCTTGGCATGAAGATCGAGATCGCCTCCTGGCGCAACATCGTGCCCAACGTCTGGTCGCTGCACATTCGCGATGCGCAGTCGAACCTGTGCTTCACCAACGGCAAAGGCGCAACCAAGGAAAGCGCCCTGGCCTCGGCGCTGGGCGAGTTCATCGAACGGCTGAACTGCAACTTCTTCTACAACGACCAGTTCTGGGGCGAGGACATCGCCGCCGCCGAGTTCGTCCACTACCCCAACGAGCGCTGGTTCAAGCCGGGGCCGAAGGACGCGCTGCCCGAGGAAATCCTCGACGCGCATTGCCTGGCCATCTACAACCCGGATGGCGAACTGCGTGGCTCACACCTCTACGACACCAACTCCGGCAACACGGTGCGCGGCATCTGCTCGCTGCCGTTCGTGCGCCAGAGCGATGGCGAAACGGTGTATTTCCCGTCCAACCTGATCGAGAACCTGTACCTGTCCAACGGCATGAGCGCCGGCAACACCCTGGCCGAAGCCCAGGTGCAGTGCCTGTCCGAGATCTTCGAACGGGCGGTGAAACGCGAAATCCTCGAAGGCGAGCTGTGCCTGCCGGACGTTCCCCAGGACGTGCTGGCCAAGTACCCGGGCATCGTCGCCGGCATTAAAGGCCTTGAGGAACAAGGCTTCCCGGTGCTGGTGAAAGATGCCTCACTCGGCGGTGAATTCCCGGTGATGTGCGTGACCCTGATGAACCCACGCACCGGCGGTGTGTTCGCCTCCTTCGGCGCCCACCCGAGCCTGGAAGTGGCGCTGGAGCGCAGTCTTACCGAACTGCTGCAGGGGCGAAGCTTCGAGGGCTTGAATGACCTGCCGCAGCCGACCTTCGACAGCCTGGCGCTGACCGAGCCGAACAACTTCGTCGAGCACTTCATCGACTCCAGCGGTGTGGTGTCGTGGCGCTTCTTCGGCGCCACGCCGGACTTCGAGTTCGTCGAGTGGGACTTCTCCGGCGAAGGCGCCGACTCGAACGAGCAGGAAGCTGCGACTCTGTTCGCCATCCTCGAGGACATGGGCAAGGAGGTCTACGTCGCCACCTACGACGACCTCGGCGCCAACGCCTGCCGCATCCTGGTGCCGGGCTACTCGGAGATCTACCCGGTCGAGGATCTGATCTGGGACAACACCAACAAGGCGCTGCTGTTTCGCAAGGACATCCTCAACCTGCACAGCCTCAGCGACCGCGAACTCAAGTCACTGCTGCGCAACCTCAACAACGCCGAGGTCGACGACTACACCGACATCACCACACTGATCGGCGTCGAGTTCGACGACAACACGGTGTGGGGCCAGCTGACCATTCTCGAGCTGAAGCTGCTGATCAACCTGACGCTGAAGAAATACGACGACGCCAAGGAACTGGTCGAGGCCTTCCTGCAGTACAACGACAACACCGTCGAGCGCGGCCTGTTCTACCAGGCGGTAAACGCCGTTCTTGAGATCCAGCTGGACGACGAGCTGGAGCTAGCTAACTACGAGCACAACCTGCGGCGCATGTTCGGCAACGAGCGCATGGACGCAGTGATCGGCTCGGTAGATGGCAGCGTACGCTTCCATGGCCTGACACCGACCAGCATGAAACTCGAAGGCCTGGACAAGCACCTGCGCCTGATCGACAGCTACAAGAAGCTGCACGCCGCGCGCGCCAGGGCGGCAGGATTGGCTGGCTGAGCATGGCTAGCGAGCGCGCAATCCAGAGCGTCGCCGCGCTGATGCTGGCGGCCGGCTATAGCCGCCGCTTCGGCGCCGACAAGCGCCGCCTGCAACTTGGCGACGGCCGCTCGTTGCTCAACGCCAGCTTGGCACTGCCCTGCTCGATGCTCGAAGAAATCTGGCTGGTGTTGCGCCCGGACGAGTCCATCGCGGAGCTGGGATTACCCGTCAGCATCAAGCTCGTCCAGCATCCGCTAACAGCCCAGGGCATGGGCCACAGCCTGGCGGCAGGTGCAGAGCGTCTACTGGCCGAATCCAACGCTGATGCCGTGGCGATCTTTCTAGCCGATATGCCATCGATACATCGGGACAGCCTGGAAACCCTGATCGCCCACTCCAGCGCGAACAACATCGTGCTGCCCAGCTATCAGGGCAAGCGCGGCCATCCGGTGCTGTTCGGTCGCGATTTATGGCCGCAGCTCGCGACGCTGAGCGGCGATACCGGGGCCAAGCCGGTGCTGCAGCAGAACCCCAGCGCTGTGCGTATCGTGGAGCTGGACGACCCTGGTGTGCTGCAGGACGTCGATACTCAGGAAGACTGGCAATGCCTCAGCACACGCTGAGCCCTCAGAACCTGCTCACGATCTGCTGCGCGTCAGCCATGCTGCGTTGAAACCAGCCTGGAACGCCAGCCCGAGCTGGGCGCCCCCGTCAAAATGCTCATTTACAACTCGTAAACTGCGCTTTTTCGCCTGACTTCGCCTTGCCTAGCTCTAGCTCGCGAGATCGTGAACAGGTTCTTAGTGCGGCTCCTTGCGGTACTCGCTGCCCAACTCGCGAGCCAGGGCAATGAAGTTGGCCACCTGCGGTGACTGGTGCAACTCGCGGCAGACCAGGGTGATCGGCGCGACCAGGCGCGGCTTGGCATCACGAATCGAGCGATAAGCCACACTGTGCTCGTGGAAGCCGCGCATCGATGCCGGCACCACCGAAACCCCGGCACCAGCGGCCACCAGGCTCACGTTGGTCAGCATGCGCTCCACCTCGAACGCCACATGCGGCTCGAACCCAGCATTACGACAGGCTTGCAGGAAATTGGCGTACATCCCCGGCGCACCGGGGCGGCGCACCAGAATCAACGGTTCGCCAGCCAGATCCTTCAGCGAAACCGCGCCCTTGCCCGCCAGCAGCCGATGCCCGACCGGCAAGGTGAGCACCAGCTCTTCGTTGAGCAGACGGTGATAGGCGACGCCCTGAGGGTTACCGACTGGAGCCCGCAGGATGCTGACATCCACATCGCCGCCGTTGACATCGTCGGTCAGCTCCTGTGCGTTGCCTTCGTTGAGGCCGATATCGACACCCGGATACAGATCCCGATAGCGCCTGATAATCCGTGGAATCAGCGGATGCGAGGCCGCCGAGCTGGTGAAACCGACGCTCAGACGCCCCTCGATGCCTTTGGCCGTGCGCGCCGCCTTCAATGCGCCCTGCGATACCCGCTGGAGAATATCGCGAGCCTCGCGCAGGAACACCTCGCCACCGACGGTCAGATCGACGCCCTTGGCGTGGCGGATGAACAGGTCGAAGCCAAGCTCCTGCTCCAGCGCCCGGATCTGCTGGCTCAACGGCGGCTGCTGCATGTTCAGACGGGCCGCAGCGCGGGTGAAATGCTTTTCTTCGGCAACCATGACGAAGTAGCGCAGATGACGAAGTTCCATGCAGGCCCTTAGAAGGTTGATCAGGCCGGCACACGATACCGAATCCACGTGCCGATGGGGTAGGATGAACACTCACGCGCGGCCTCGACGCCACGACGACGAACAAGAATAAAACAGGCTCCAATGATCTTCAGGCATTCTCGAACAGGCATTGCCCTGCTTCTGTTGGCACTGGTTCTCGGCGCCCTTCTGGGTGTCTGGTGGCCTGATCTGGCGGTAGAGATGAAGCCGCTCAGCGACCTGTTCATCTCCGCAATTGGTCTGTGCGCGCCGGTAGTGATGTTCGTCCTGGTTTGCTCCAGCGTCGCCGCCCTCAGCGACTACCGCGCCACCGCGCGCCTGGGCCTGAAGGCCGTCGGTTACTGGCAGCTGATGTCACTGCTGTCGCTGCTGACCGGCTTGCTCGTCGCCCTGCTCTTGCACTCAGGCGGCGGCCTGCACCAAATGGGTAGCGACTGGGCGACGATTGAAACCACAAGTGGCCCATTCTTCTCTCAACTTCCGGGCCTGCTGCTCGATTCGCTCGAACAGAGTTTCATCCTCAAGGTGCTGCTGGTTGCCGTAATCTGCGGCCTGCTGCTCGGTCGCAGTGGCGCACCGGGGCAACGCCTGACGCAGCGGCTCGATCAGGCGGTGAAGCTGGTATTTCGCGCCATGCAAGTGATCGTCAGCTTCGCGCCACTGGCGGCGTTTGGTGCCATCGCCTTCATCATCGGCAAGTACGGACTGGAAGCGGCGCTGCCGTTGGCCAAGTTCGTGGTAGTGGCCTATGTGGCCTGCCTGGTTTACCTGCTGCTGGTACCGGCCATCGCCCTGCGCCTGGCGGGCTGTCGATTGTGGCGGCTGATCGGTTACGTCAAGGAAGAGCTGCTACTGGTGGCCGCGACGGGCTCTTCGGTCGCAGCCCTGCCGCGCCTGATCGACAAACTGGAGGCAGCCGGTTGCGACAGCCAGACCGTACGCCTGACGCTCACTGCCGGCTACAGCTTCAATCTCAACGGCTCGAACCTCTACCTGGCGGTGGCCGTCGTGTTTCTCGCACAACTGGCTCACGTCGAACTGGACGTCCTACAACTGGGCACCATCCTGCTGGTCTGCCTGTTGACCTCACTGGGCTCGACCAGCGTCGCCGGTTCGGCCTTCGTCACGCTCACCGCGACGCTCAGCGTGCTGAATATCCTGCCGCTGGAGAGCATCGGCATCCTGATCGGCGTAGAGCGTCTGATGAAATGTCGTTCGGTGACCAACGTGCTGGGCAACTGCGTAGCCTGCGTGGTCATCGCCCATTGGGATGGCAAGGTGGACAAACAGAAATTGCGGGAGATGCTGGGCTGAGATCAGTGCCGAGCCAGTCGCGTACTCACGTGCCGAACGTGAAAAGAAGTGGCTACCTGTGGGCGCAAGCGATGCTGCGCAACCAGGTCGGCCGTCGTGCCACGACCGACGAAAACCACCTCCTGCAATTGCGGAAAATGGCTGCTGCGCCCCAGGTAACTCACCAATGCATCGAGTACCGTGAATGCCGATAGCCCGACATGCCCTTCACTCGACACCTCACCCTCAACCCAGGCCTGCTCGCTGTGCCATACGGGCAGATCCACAGGTCGCTTGCGGCCATCGGCGACGCTGAACTGCGGCACGAGGATCAACGTATCGCCTTGCTCATCCAGTTGCGACTCGCTGGAGTTCGAGTCGCCCTCGACAAGCACGACTACGCGTCGAATACCTCGCGGCAGGTTGTACAGATCGGCGTTGGCCACCAATGCAAGGGCGAAGCTGTCAGCGACAGCGTCGAGCCGCACGAGCTGCGCCCCTGCTTCAACCGGAGCGTTGGAGTCGGAACGACGCGCCACTGCGTCACTGAATACCATGCTGGCCATGACGACCGAACAGAGCAGCAAGGCGTAGCGGCGCACACGTTCCATCTTTCACGCTCCTGAAGAAAATGAGCAGCGAAGCCCGCAAGGCCTCGCCACTCGAAATCAACGCGAAGCAGGCAAGAGTTTGGCGAAGGCCTTGTCCAGCACCTCGTCCGCCTTGATCAGTTGCTGACGACGCTCGCCCATCCAGCTTTTGTCCGCCTGCAAACGCTTGCCGGCCTCGGCCAGCATGCGCTTGACCTCGGCAGGTTGCGGGCCGCCAGTGCCCTTGCGCGTCTCGACCATGGTGCGCGGCGACAGGGTGGCGCGGAAGGCACTCTCGCTCAACGGCAGGCGCTGATCCTTCCAGTTGTACTTCTGCGCAGCCTTGGTATAGAGCTTCTGCGCGTCGGCGTAAGGGAACTCCTTCGGCAACAAGCCTTGATCACGCGCCTGACCAACGATCAGCGAAGCGAAGCTGTGGCCGATGCGAAACGGCACCTTGTGCTCGCGTTCGAGCGTATCGGCCAGTTCCATCGAGGTCGTCCAGTCGGCGTCGAGCTCTTCCATGGCGCGCTCGGGATTGATCACCAGCGCATCGAGCACCATGTCCAGGCGCTCGAACATATCGGTGGCCGATTTGAACAGGCCCAAGTCCTCGAACGCGGCCTTGTAGTCGGTCATGCCGGTGGTGACGTTGTGTGCGCGAATGGTGGTGGCACCCGCCAGACCAACCACATCGGAGGCCGACTCACGGGTGCGCATCAGCAGGCCGGGATTGCGCTTCTGCGGCATGGCGCTGCTGGTGTAGGTCGAGCCTTCCTCGAGCAGCAGCCAGGGACGGGTCTGGTGGTACTGGGTATGGATATCGCCGATCAGCGCACCGACGCGGATGGCCGAGGACGAAGCGATGCCCGCCGCTTCCAGCGGGATGTCGAAGGTCGATACCTGGCTGGAATCCAGCGAGTTCTCACGCACGCCATCGAAGCCCAGCAGCGTGGCCAGACGCTCACGGTTCAGCGGCCAGCCGGAGTTGGCCAGCACCGCGGTGCCCATCGGGCTCAGGTTCAGGCGTGCATAGAGTTCATGAATGCGCTGCGCATCGCGCTCGAAAGCCGCTTCGAATGCCAGCAGGTAGTGCGCGTAGCTGATTGGCATGGCCTGCACACCGTTGGTGTAGGCCGGAATCAAGGTGTCGACGTTGTCGCCCGCGATCTTCAGCAGGCGGGCGCGCGACGAATTGAGCGCATCGCTGTAATCCAGCACCTGGGCACGCAGCACGGCCAGGCGATAGGTGGCGTACATGTCCTGGCGGCTGCGCCCGGAGTGAATCAGCGAGGCTTCGGGACCGATCTTGTCGATCATGATCTGCTCGACCTGCAACACGTCACTGGGACTCTTGCCGTCGGGCTGAGCAGCCTGATCGATCACATGCTGCACGCCACCGGCGATGCGTCGACCCTGAGGAGCGGAAACGATGCCCTCCTCGGTCAGCATGACGATCGATGCCTTGTTGATGCGGTTCAACCAGGAGAACTGGCTTTCGTAGGCGCCGCCCTTGAGCGCCGACTTGTCCACCGTCGCGCCGATCTTGCGCGCCTGCTCAGCGCATTCGGCAGTGGTGCGGCAAGGCAGTTCGGCAGTGTTGGCCGCCAGGGCGCTGGATGAAGCAAACAGCGCATAGACGACGGCGAGGTGAAGCAGAGTCTTTCTTGTTCTCATGGTTTTCAGTTCCGCTCGGTATCAGTGAGGGCTCGGCTGCCTTGAAAAGCAGCAGCCCACCGATGCTAGCGGCATACATGAAAGATATGAAATATATTAAAAATATCCAATCAATACCTTAAAAGTACCAAAAAAATCTCATCAAGCGCCGCTGCCCGCAGGATGCGCCGCGCGCACCGAGATAACTCCAAGAACCGAGATTGCCCACAACGATCGGTGCATATGGCACACCCTGCCTGTGCCACCCCAACGAGTTCAGAGCCTCTCACAGCTCAATATATAAAAAGTATCAATTGGCTATTTTCAAGATATTTTATCTAGCCAAAAACCGCTGTTAGCATCGTCGCCATAACTCCAATCAATCAGGTCGACCTGCGCTGCCAACCAGCGGGTACGACTTAGCGACATGCCAATGCCCTGTGCAGGTGTGCCGCGCTCTCTGCCGAGGTGGAATATGCCGTACGACGTTCTCTGGCCCCTGGGTTCTCTACTCAAGCGAGGCCCGAACCTCCGCAGACAGGCCGTCCTGGCTATCGCTCTGTTGACCAGCGCCTTGTACTGCGGTCTTGCCAGCGCCAACCAGCAATTACTGCGCCTGGGCCAGAACGAGCCCTACAACTTCCTCGCCTTCGCCAATGCAGACCTGAATGGTGCCAGCCCGGCCTCACGTGCCGTGGTGGTGATCCACGGTGTGCGTCGTAACGCCGACGACTACTACCAATACGGTCAGAGCCTGCTCAAGAAAGCCGGATTCGACGCCAGCGACACCCTGCTGCTGTCATTGAATTTCCTCACCGCCGAGGACAGCCGCGCCGGTAGTGACATGCCGCTGTGGGCACGTGACAAATGGATGCACGGCACCGCATCGAGCAAAGGTCGCCGCGGTATCGACGCCTTCGCCGTGTTGGATGATCTGCTGCTGTACCTGGCCGACCGCCAGCGTTTCCCGGCAATGAAGGAAGTCGTGTTGATCGGTCACTCCGCCGGTGGCCAGCTGATGCAGCGCTACAGCATTCTCGGCGACAGCGATGAGCGCCTCGCCACTACCGGGATCCAGGTTCGCTACGCCATTTCCGCTCCGTCTTCCTATGTCTACATCGAAGACAGCCGCCTGCAGGATGGTTCGTTCAAGCCAGTGCGCACAGTCATGTGCCCGAGCTTCAGCCGCTATCGCTATGGCCTGGATCGCGCCCCCTTCTATCTGACCCGGCAGAACCTCGGGGCCGAGCAGCTGTTTCGCCGTTACGCCGCTCGCGACGTGACCTTCATGGTCGGTGAGCGCGACAACGACCCGTGGCACCGCGTACTGGATCGCACCTGCGGCGCCAACATGCAGGGCGCACATCGGGTCGAGCGCCAGCTCAACTACCTGCGCTACGAGGCGTTCCTTTCCAGCAAGTGGGGGGTGCCCATCCATCACCCACAGATCACGGTCGCCGGTATCGGCCACAACGCGGCCCGTTTGCTGGCGACGGAGATTGTCGCCAACACGCTGTTCCCGAAACGCTGATACCCCGTCTGCCCGACTCACAAAAACAACAACGAGCTTGCCATGACTTCGACCTTCACCTCCGCCCAGGTACGCCGGGTGCTGCACCCGCGCAATCTGACCCTGCTGGCCGCGGCGATCCTCGCTGCCCAGGCTCAAGCCGAACCTCTGCCCTCCGCCGGCACGCTGTTCGACAACAACCGCGACATTCTCCGTCCGGCCGAACGCACCCAGGATGCGCCGCGTGGCAATGTGCGCATCGAAGCTCAGGATGACCGCAGCCAGGCTGCAAATCCGGCCGAGCAGGCCTCTGCCGCCTTTCGCGTAAATGCTTTCAAGCTCACCGGTAACCGTGAGATCAGTGAGTCGCGCCTGCTGCAGGAGCTTGCCCCCTATGCCGGTCGAGAGCTGAATCTCGCCGGCCTGCGTGAGGCCGCTGCGCGCGTCACAGAGCTGTATCGCAGCCGCGGCTATCTGGTCGCCCGCGCCTATCTGCCCGCCCAGGAAATCAGCGATGGCGTGGTTACCATCGGCGTGCAGGAAGGTCGCGTCGGCACGGTGCGCGCCGAACCCGAGCCCAACGTGCGCCTGCGTCCAGGCATGCAACAGAGCTTTGTCGACGCCATTCCCAGCGGCAGCGTGATCCGCGAGGCCGATCTGGAGCGCGTGCTGCTGCGCCTGTCCGATATCGCCGGGGTTTCGGTGCGCGCCGTGCTGCAACCGTCGCGCGAGCCGGGCGCATCCGACATCGTCCTCAAGCTCAGCGAGATGACTGCCTGGACGGGCCGCGTCAGCTTCGACAACCACGGCAACTACTACACCGGCGCCAACCGGGTCACCAGCAACGTCAGCCTCAACGACGCCTTCGGCTTCGGCGAAAGCCTGTTCTTCAACGGCCAGAACAGTTTCGAAGGCCTGGAGATTCGCGGCCTCGGTTATCGCCAGCCGCTGGGCGCCAGTGGTGTCACCCTGGGCGCCAACTACGCGGAGATGGAATACGCCATCGGCAAGAGCCTGAAGACCGCTGACGCCAGCGGTACCGCCATCGTTTCTTCGGTGTTTCTCGACAGCTCGCTGCTGCGCAGCCGCGATGCCAACATCTCGCTCAACCTGGCCGAAGAGCACCGGCATTTCGAGGACGAAGCCGGCGCCTTCGCGGTGAAGAAATCCGCCGTGTTCCGCAGCGCCACGCTTTATGGCGACTGGCGTGACGACTGGGCCGGCAGCAACCGCTGGAGCCTGGCCTATGGCATCGGCAAGCTGAACAAGGACACCCCGCTCGATGAAGCCCTCGACCAACTGACCGCCAATGCCGCCGGTCGTTATCGCAAGGCCAACCTGGCATTCAGCCGCTTGCAGGAATTAGGCGGTGGCTACTCGCTGTTCGCCTCCCTCAGCGGCCAATGGGCAGACAAGAACCTCGATGCCTCGGAGAAATTCAGCCTCGGCGGCCCCAACGGCGTGCGTGCCTACCCGGTCGGCGAAGCCGCAGGCGATGAAGGCCTGCTCGGTCGCCTGGAGCTACGCAAATACCTCGGCCGCTATTATGGCGCCATTGCCGAAGCCACCCTGTTCGCCGATGGCGGCCGGGTGCGGGTGAACAAGAACCCCTGGGACGACAGCGAGAATCACCTGACCCGCTACGGCTACGGTGTGGGCCTGAACGTCTATCACCGCGACCTGGTGATGAATGCCAGCCTGGCCTTCTCGCCAGGCGACGACCCGATCAGCGACGAGCGCGACAACAAGCGCTTCTGGCTGTCGGTAACCGGCACACCACAGGCCTTCGCCGGCCTGGCCAAGGACGTCGGCAGCCGCGAGGACTTCCGTAGCAAGACCACCGAGCTGGTGCTATACGGATCGCTCGGCCTGGTGCCGGAATACATCGACCGTCGTGACTCCACCCGTGCCTCCCCGGCTGACCAGAGCAAGCTGGCCACGGCCAATGGCCGCAACATGTCCAGCTACTGGCGTGCTCGCGACAACGTCTCCTACATCGGTGCCCACGCTGGCATCCCGATCAACGACGACACGCGTTTTCTGTGGCAGCTGGAATACGGCATTTCGGTGAACTACACCCTGAGTGGCGACGAGACCGCACCGCTGTCGATCTCGCCCAACACACGCCTGCGCAACTCCGGCGTAGCGCTCGATGATGATCGCTTCGGCACTCTGCTCTACGGCGTCTGGGACATGCCGCTGAAGGAGAGCACCACCAGCCTCGACCCGTTCTTCGGCAAGACCAGCGCGGCCTACTACAACATCATCGGCTCGCCCGGTTTCAACAGCAGCCTGGCCAGCAACGTGTCCGGCCCGCTCAGCCAGGCCGATGAGAGCGTCAACTCCGATGCCGCGTTCAACCGTCGCCAGTCCGGCGTGGTTGCCTGGTGGTCGCCTGAGTGGCATGGCCTGCAGGTCAAGCTGGCTTACTCCAACAACGGCATGCGAGCAGCAGAAGACGTCGACCGGGGCTACATCTACGGCGGCAGCGTGACCTACAAGAACGGCGGTTTCACCGCGGTCGCCGCCGCCGAACGTCACGTCAACTACTTCGGTATCGCAAACCTGGGCCGCAATGCCCGCGGCGTGGGCAGCAACACCCACGTCACCGAAGGCACCTCATCGAACGACTACAGTTTCCGTTTCGGCCTGGGTTACCGCTTCGGCAACACCCAGCTGTCGCTGGTGGCCGACGAGCTCTACTA
Source organism: Pseudomonas sp. YY-1 (assembly GCF_002843095.1). Taxonomy (NCBI): domain Bacteria; kingdom Pseudomonadati; phylum Pseudomonadota; class Gammaproteobacteria; order Pseudomonadales; family Pseudomonadaceae; genus Pseudomonas; species Pseudomonas sp. YY-1. Next base: position 26,686 of record NZ_PJLX01000022.1, read on the forward strand.
CTCGGAAGACGACGTGATCAACAACAGCGTCAGCTTCAGCGACCTCTCCGAGTACCGCCGTCGCGCCTACATGCTTGGCGTCAGCCACCGAATCGGCGCCTGGCGCCTGCGCGCCAGCTATGCCCGCGCACTGCCTGGCGAGTGCTCGATGATCTCCGCCAGTGGAATCGAGTGCGACACCAGCGGCATGGGCGCACGCCAGTACGCGCTGGGCGTTGGCTATCGTTTCACCCGCAACACCGAGGTGTTCGCCCACTACGTGCTGCTGAAGAATGCTTCGCTGTCGAACTACAACTTCGCCGTGGCCGGCGCCTACGCGGCCAGCGGCTACTCGCCAGGCGTCGGCACCACCATCAACGCCATCGGCACCGGCTTCAACTATTCATTCTGAGGAGATGACCGTGAACAATAAAAACGCCCGTCGCGGCCGTCGTCCGCAACAGCCTTCTCTCAAGCCGCTGAGCTACGCCGTGCTGTGCGTGATGCACGGCCTGATGCCGCTGAACGCCATGGCGCTGGACAACAACGCCCTGCCCAGCAACGGCCAGATCACCGCAGGCAGCGGCAGCATCAGCCAGTCCGGCAATGTGCTGGATGTGAACCAGAACAGCCAGAAGCTGATCGCCACCTGGGACACCTTCAATGTCGGCCGTGATGCCACGGTGAATTTTCACCAGCCGGGCGCCTCGTCGGTGGCACTCAATCGCGTGCTGTCCAGCGACGCCTCGCAGATCATGGGCCAGATCAATGCCAATGGTCAGGTCTATCTGATCAACCCTACTGGTGTGCTGTTCGGCAGCAGCGCCGCGGTCAACGTCGGCGGCCTGGTAGCCAGCGCCCTGGACATCGCCGATAACGATTTCATGGCCGGGCGCCTGCAGTTCGATGGCAAGGGCGCAGGCGGTGCGGTGATCAACCAGGGCACCATCCGTGCGGCTGACGGCGGTAGCGTCGCCCTGCTCGGCGCTCAGGTACGCAACGAGGGTACCGTGGTCGCCAAGATGGGCTCGGTGGTACTCGGCGGTGGCGAGAAGATCACCCTCGATTACCACGGCGACGGCCTGATCAACATGCAGGTCGACGAAGCCGTCATCGATGCCAGCGTGGTCAACCAGGGCCTGCTGCAAGCCAATGGCGGTACCGTGATCATGAGCGCCCGCGCCAGCGACGCCATGCTCAGCAAGGTGGTCAACAACGAAGGCGTGATCGAGGCCAGCAGCCTGCAGCAACGCAATGGCCGTATCGTCCTCGACGGCGGTGACAGCGGCGTGGTGGCCAGCAGCGGCGTGCTCGATGTCTCCGGCCGCAATGCCGGCGAACGCGGCGGCGAAGTGACCATGACCGGCGAATACGTCGGCCTGTTCGACGATGCGCGTATCGACGCGAGCGGCGATGCCGGCGGCGGTACCGTGCTGCTCGGCGGCGACTACCAGGGTACCGGCCCGTTGCAGCACGCCAGCGCCACCCATATGGGCAAGGACGCGCGCATCGAGGCCGACGCGCTCAATAGTGGCGATGGCGGCAAGGTCATTCTCTGGGCCACCGACAGCACTCAGTTCCACGGCAATATCAGCGTTATCGGCGGTGGCGAAGGAGGTAATGGCGGGTTCGTGGAAACCTCAGCCCATGCCCTGGATGCCACCGGCCGCGTCAACCTCAGCGCCGCTTCCGGCAAGGGCGGCACCTGGCTGCTCGACCCGTACAACATCAATATCACCAGCGGCGCCAGCTCCGGTACCTCCAGCGAGAGCCCGTTCACCCCCAACGCCGGCGGCAGCTCGACCCTCAGCTCGGCCACGCTCAATGCGTCGCTGAGCGAGGGTGCCAACATCATCGTGCAGACCTCGTCCGGCCCAGGCACTTCCGGCGACATCAACGTGCTGGACAACGTTCAGGCGCAGGGCAATGCCAGCCTGACGCTGATCGCCCACCGTAACGTCAACATGACCGGCACCAGCATTACCCATGCAGATGGCGCCACGTTGAACGTGTCGCTGCTGTCGAACTTCAACAACAGCGGCAACGGCTCGGTGGCGCTGAACAACGCGACCATCCGCACCAACGGTGGCGACTTGACAATCAGCGGCGCGATCGACCCGAGCGGCTCGTTCGCCAGCACCAACGTCAGCAGCGGCACCGGGGTGTTCATCCGCTCCAGCCTGATCGACACCAACGGCGGCGACGTCACCATTCGCGGCGCCACCTCGGCCAGCCTCGCTGCCGGCTCCAGCGCTACCGCGATGAACATCTCCGCCAGCACCATCGATGCCGGCGGCGGCGATATCAACATCACCGCCGTGCAGGCCAGCAGCAGCGGCACGGGTGACGCCTTCATCCTGCATGGCGGCAGCAACCTGCTGACAGAAGGTGCCGGTTCCATCGACATCAGCGCCGACAACCTGGGTTCGGGCAACGGCACGCGCATCTTCAGCACCAGCAACACCATCGCTGCCAGCGGCTCGGGCAACGTCACCCTCAGTGGTAATGCGGCTTCCGGCTTCGGCGTGCTGATCTGCTCCACCGGCAGTGGTTCGACGCAGAACATCGGTGTCGGCAGCGGCACCCTGACGGTCAAGGCCAACAGCCAGAGCGGCCGCGCACTGTACCTGGCAGCCGCAGGCGATGGCGCAATCAACCTGACCGCCAGCGACTCGGGCAGGATCGTGCTCGCTGGCGACAGTGGCGGCAGCTACGGCACGGTGCTCAACGTCACCGGCGCTGGCGCCTCGATCAACCTGCTCAGCGATGGCGACATCACCGTCGAAGGCAACAGCTCCGGCGGCACTACGCCTTCGCTGGGCCTGATCACCTCCGGCAGTGGTAGCGCCATCAACATCGCCAGCACTGCCGGCAACGTGCGCCTGGCCGCCGACAACAGCGTGATTAACACCGGCAGCGGCTCGTTCCGCGCGCTGTATCTGGATGCCAGCGGCAGCAACTCCGCGATTCGCGTCGGCACCCAGAGCGGCAACCTGACCCTGGAAGGCAACAGCATCTCCGGTCGGGGCGTGGATCTCGCGCCCTCCGGCAGCGGCGCGGCCATCGAGCTGTCGACCACCACCGGCGATATCCAGATCAATGGCAACAGCACCAGCAGCTTCGGTGGCTACGGCATCTTCCTCAACTCAAGCGGCGCCTCGCAGGGCGTCAGCATCACCACCCAGACCGGCGACATCACCCTGCGCGGTGACAGCGTGGGCACCTCCGACGCCATCGCCCTCGGCGGTAGCGGCCAGGCCTCGACCAACCGCATCGCCTCGCAGGGCGGCAACATCCTGCTCGATGGCCACTTTCACTCCCCCGACAGCAGCGAGCTGGATCACGGCATCGCCCTGCTCAGCGTGACCAACATCATCCAGACCACCGGTAATGGCAACGTCACCCTGATCGGCCGCTCGACCGGTTCGGGCGATGGCGTGGACTTCTACAGCAACGGCAACAACCTGCTCAGCGTGGAGAACGGCAAGCTCAGCATCACTGGCCAGGCCAACAATGCCAATGGCCTCAGCATACTCACCGGGCAAACCGAACTGCGTGCCACCGGCAGCGGCTCGATCAGCCTCGACGGCTATTCGCGAACGGGCAACGGCATCCATTTCTACCCGTCCAGCAATGGCAGCTCGGTGACCATCGCCAGCAACAGCGGTGACATCAGCCTCAACGGTCGCACTGACGGCGGTAGCGAGGCCAGCGGGGTGTTCATACGCAGCGGCTCGAACAGCATCTCGCTGAGCTCGGCCAGTGGCGATATCAAGGTCAGCGGTCGTGGTGAGAACGGCGCCAGTGGCATCACCTTCAACGGCACCAGCAGCGGCAGCAACAGCCTGCTGACCCGCGCTGGCGGCAACCTGACCCTGGAAGCCTTCAGCCGCGGCGGCACGGCGCTGAACTTCGTCAGCGGCAACAACCGCCTCGGCGTTCAAAACGGCATCCTGCTGATCGATGCGCAGGCACCTGGCGGCACCTACATCGCCAACGGCAGCGACAACACCAGCATCGGTGCCAGCGGCAGTGGCGCGGTGGTCTATCGCCTCGGCGGGCTGATCAACGCCAGCATCCTCGGCAACGATGGCGAGGCAACGCGCAGTCACTTGCAGCAGCAGATCGCCGGCAGCGCCTGGAGCCAGGTTCTGTATCCTGACTACCGGCAGACGCCGCTGGCGCCGCGTATCGATCTGATCGATCTGGATCTGTCGCAGTTGCAGGCAGCGGCACCCAGCGAAAACTGAAAAGGCGCGGCGCGACGCCATACACGTCGCGCCCGCCCATACGTAACAAGGCCAGGCCATGACCGACGAGAAGTTTTCCCTCGAACACTTCGAGCAGCTCTGCTACTCGCGCCAGCACGAGGCGGCCGCACGCGAGCTGATTCGCCTGCTGCTGATCATCGACCGCCACTACGGCAAGCTATCCGGCCAGTTCGTGCTCTCGGTATCGCCGGCGGTTTCCGCGGCGGATCTCGAAGCCCATGTACTGACCCGCATCACCAGCGCGATCACCACGCTGTTTTCCGACCCAGGCTTCCAGATCAGCCCCACCGGTTTCGATCAACTGATCAACTTCCAGCGCTGGCTGTCCTCGCTGTTCGCCGCCAGTGCCTTCGTCAACGCCGACCATATCCTGCGCGCGCTCAACCTGTATGGCGGTGAAGACGGCCGCTTCGAAGTGGCGCCGACGGAGCTGGTGAAATTCTGCGTGCTCTATTCGTCCGAGTCGCAGCTGCCATTGGACGTGGAGCTGCTCTGGCAACAGAACCGCAACCTGACCGTGGCGCTGTGCATGGCGCTGCTGTCGCCGCGCTTTCTCGGCACGCCCGCCGCGCACTCCAAGCGTGAGGCGCTGCTGGCCTGGCTGCCGGAACGACTGGACAGCCTCGACAGCCTGGATCAGTTGCCGGTGGCGATCATTCATGACGTCTACATGCACTGCAGTTATGCCGACCTGCCACAGCGCCATCGCATCAAGCGCTCCATCTGCCGCTTGGTCGAACGTAAGCTGGCGCATAACGGCATCGACTCGCTGCCGATGACCGCACCTCGCACCGCCTCCGGCAAGCGCAAGATGCTGGTGGTACTGGAGTGGTTCTCCGGTGGCCATTCGATCTACCGCACCCACTCCAGAACGCTCGAAGCCGCTCGGCAGCACTTCGACCTGCATGCCGTGGGCTATGCCAGCAACGTCGACGATCTGGGACGCGCAGTGTTCGACGCGTTCACCGAGCTGAGTGCACCGAACGACCTGCTGGCCTGCGTACGCCAGGTGCGTGAACTGGCCGCCAAGCTGCAACCGCAGGTGTTGTACATGCCCAGCGTGGGCATGTTCCCGCTCACCCTATTCGTCGCCAACCTGCGGCTGGCACCGTTGCAAGTCGCTGCACTGGGGCACCCGGCGACCACCGGCTCGCGGCATATCGATTACATCAGCGTCGAAGAGGATTTCGTCGGTGATCCGGCCTGTTTCGACGAGAAGCTGCTCCTGCTACCCAGCGACGGCCAACCCTACCGCCCCTCGGCCATCCCCGTGGAACTCTCACTGCCCGAGCGTTGCGACGGTGACGAGGTGGCCATCGCCATCGCCGCCACCACCATGAAGCTCAACCCACGTTTTCTGCAGGCCTGCCAGCAGATCGCCCAGCTCACCCAAGGTCAGTACGGCAAGCAGGTGCGTTTTCACTTTCTCATCGGCCAGGCGCAGGGCCTGCTCTTCCCACAGCTGCAGCGCCTGATCCGACGTTATCTGCCCAATGCGCGAATCTACCCGCACCAGCCCTACCCGCAGTACCTGGGCGCCTTCAGCCGCTGCGACCTGTTCCTCAGCCCGTTTCCGTTCGGCAATACCAACGGCATCATCGATGCGTTGACCGTCGGCCTGCCGGGGGTGTGCAAGACCGGTGCGGAAGTGTTCGAACATATCGACGAAGGACTACTGCGCCGCGCCGGCCTGCCCGAGTGGCTGATCGCCGATAGCGTCGAGGACTACGTCAGCGCTGCCGCACGCCTGGCCGGAGACTTCAGCGAGCGCCAGCGGCTCTACCGCTATCTGGCGGATGGACAGCCGTTGCAGCGCCTGTTCGAAGGCCGGCCCGAGGTGTTCGGCGAGCGGCTATTGGAACTGTTGGGCGATTGACCTTACTGCTCCTGTAGCAGCAGGGTCTCACTCAACGCCTGCGCCGCGCTGGACAGCTGATGCCTAGCCTGGTGCAGCAAGCCGATACGGCGCGACACCTGCGGCTCGCTCAGCGGCAGGCAGCGCGCGCCGAGTTCTTCCATCTGTTGCCGGCACAGCTGCGGCACGGCACTGACGCCGAGACCCTCGGCGACCATGCGCCCGACCGTGACCAACTGATGGCTCTCGAACGCCACCGGTAGCTTGCCGTGGCTGGCGGTCACGCTGTCTTCCAGCAGCAAACGCACCGCCGAGGGCCGCTGCAGGGTGATGAAGGGTTGTTCCAGCAACTGTGCCCAGGTCAGCGCGGACTGCTCGGCCAACTCGCTGGAGACCGGCACCACGGCGACGAAACGGTCCTCGTACAGGGGTGTGAACTGCAAACCATCGAGTGTCGTTGGTTCGAAGGCGATGCCCAGCTCGACGCGACCGTCGCGCACCATCTCCATCACCTGTTCGTTGATCACGTCGTGCACCGCCACGTTGACTCGTGGGTAGGCATCGCGGAAGGCGCGCAGCGCCGCCGGCAGACGGTTGCCGGCGAACGACGGCATGGCCGCTACCGCCACCTTGCCCATCTGCAGCGTGAAGTGCTGACGCAGCAGGTCCTCGGCGTTGTCCCAGTCGGCCAGCAGGCGTACGGCAATCGGCAGCAGCGTCTCGCCTTCCGGCGTCAGCGCCACGCTGCGGGTGGTGCGCACCAGCAATTGACCGCCGAGTGATTGCTCCAGGTTCTTGATCGCCAGGCTCAGTGCTGGCTGCGAAAGATGCAGGCGCTCGCAGGCCTGGGCGAAGCTCAGGCTCTGCGCCACGGCGAGAAAGGCGCGTAGCTGCTTGACGGTCATTGATTTATTTACCTGATCAATCAAGAGGAAAAACAAACTTAACAAATAAGCCCATAGCGCAGAAGCTTGGTCTCACCCCAGATAACAACAAAAGAGGCAGCCTCTAATGAGCGGACTCGACAAACGCGTCGGCAGCTATGCAGAAGCCTTGGACGGCCTGCAGGACGGTATGACCGTGCTGGCCGGCGGTTTCGGCCTGTGTGGCATCCCCGAGAACCTGATCGCGGAGATCCGCCGTCGTGGCGTGCGCGATCTGACCGTGGTCTCCAACAACTGCGGCGTCGACGGTTTTGGCCTCGGTGTGCTGCTGGAAGATCGGCAGATCCGCAAGATGATCGCCTCCTACGTCGGCGAGAACGCCCTGTTCGAGCAGCAACTGCTGTCCGGCGAGCTGGAAGTCGAACTGACCCCGCAAGGCACCCTGGCCGAGAAGCTGCGTGCCGGCGGTGCCGGCATCCCCGCTTTCTTCACCGCCACCGGTTACGGCACCCCGGTCGCCGAAGGCAAGGAGGCGCGCGAGATCAATGGCCGCCACTACATCCTCGAACCGGCCATCACCGGCGACTTCGCCATCGTCAAAGGCTGGAAGGCCGACCACTTCGGCAACGTGGTCTACCGCCACACCGCGCAGAACTTCAACCCGGTGGTCGCCACCGCCGGGCGCATCACCGTGGTCGAGGTCGAAGAGATCGTCGAGCCCGGTGAACTCGACCCCACGCAGATTCACACCCCCGGCATCTACGTCGACCGGCTGATCTGCGGCAGCTTCGAGAAACGCATCGAAAAACGCACCCTGCGCGCCTGAGGAGAGACCAGCATGGCACTGACCCGTGAACAAATGGCCCAGCGCGTCGCCCGCGAGCTGCAGGACGGCTTCTACGTCAACCTCGGCATCGGCATCCCGACTCTGGTGGCCAACTACGTGCCCGAGGGCATGGCCGTGATGCTGCAGTCGGAGAACGGCCTGCTCGGCATGGGCGCCTTCCCCACTGAAGACGAAGTGGACGCCGACATGATCAACGCCGGCAAGCAGACCGTCACCGCAATCAAGGGCGCGGCGATCTTCGACTCGGCGCAATCCTTCGCCATGATCCGTGGCGGCCATGTCGATCTGACCGTGCTCGGCGCCTTCGAGGTGGATGTGCGCGGCAACATCGCCTCGTGGATGATTCCCGGCAAGCTGGTCAAGGGCATGGGCGGCGCCATGGATCTGGTGGCCGGTGCAGACAACATCATCGTCACCATGACCCACGCTTCGAAAGACGGCGAATCCAAGCTGCTGGAGCACTGCAGCCTGCCACTGACCGGCAGCGGCTGCATTCGCAAGGTGCTGACCGACCTGGCCTACCTGGAGATCGAAAACGGCGCCTTCATCCTGCGCGAACGCGCACCGGGCGTGAGCGTCGAGGAAATCGTCGCCAAGACCGCCGGCAAACTGATCGTCCCCGAATACGTGCCGGAAATGCAGTTCTAGGTTGTCTACCGCCCTGCAGAACGCCACCACGACTGGCGTTTTGCGGGGTGTTTTTATTTGGTGTTATCTGCTGCACTCCCTGTAGGAGCGGATTCATCCGCGAAGCTCTCCGTCCTACCATACCCAGAGGATTTCCCATGCAAGACGTCGTCATCGTCGCCGCCACCCGCACCGCCATCGGCAGCTTCCAGGGCAGCCTGGCCGACATCCCCGCGCCCGAGCTCGGCGCCATCGTCATCAAGCGCCTGCTGGAACAAACCGGCCTCGACGCCGCCCAGGTCGATGAAGTGATCCTCGGCCAGGTGCTCACTGCAGGCAGCGGCCAGAACCCCGCACGCCAGGCCGCCATCCGCGCCGGCCTGCCGCATGCCGTGCCGGCCATGACCCTGAACAAGGTCTGCGGCTCGGGCCTCAAGGCCCTGCACCTGGCCACCCAGGCCATTCGCTGCGGCGACGCCGACGTGATCATCGCCGGCGGCATGGAGAACATGAGCCTGGCGCCCTACGTGCTGCCCAAAGCCCGCACCGGTCTGCGCATGGGTCACGCACAGATGCTCGACAGCATGATCGTCGACGGTCTGTGGGATGCCTTCAACGACTACCACATGGGCATCACCGCCGAGAACCTGGTGGACAAGTACGGCGTCAGCCGTGAAGCCCAGGACGCCTTCGCCGCTGCATCGCAACAAAAGGCCGTGGCGGCCATCGAGGCCGGTCGCTTCGACGCTGAAATCACTCCAGTGCTGATTCCTCAGCGCAAGGGCGACCCAGTCGCCTTCGCCCGTGACGAGCAGCCACGTGCCGGCACCACCGCCGAATCCCTGGCCAAGCTCAAACCCGCATTCAAGAAGGACGGCAGCGTCACCGCCGGCAACGCCTCCAGCCTCAACGACGGTGCCGCTGCCGTGCTGCTGATGAGCGCGGCCAAAGCGCAGGCGCTGGGTCTGCCGGTACTGGCGAAGATCGCTGGCTATGCCAATGCCGGTGTCGATCCGGCGATCATGGGCATCGCCCCGGTATCGGCTACCCGCCGTTGCCTGGGCAAGGCCGGCTGGAGCCTGGCCGACCTGGATCTGATCGAAGCCAACGAAGCCTTCGCCGCTCAGGCGCTGTCCGTCGGCCAGGAGCTGGGTTGGGACGCTGACAAGGTCAACGTCAACGGCGGCGCCATCGCCCTCGGCCACCCCATCGGCGCCTCGGGCTGTCGTGTGCTGGTCAGCCTGTTGCACGAGATGATCCGTCGCGATGCCAAGAAAGGCCTGGCGACCCTGTGCATCGGTGGCGGTCAAGGCGTGGCGCTGGCCATCGAACGCGAATAAAGCGCGAAACCGTAGGTCGGGTGCACCCCGCTGCCAGAGAAATTGGCAGGCTACACCCGCCCTACGGATCAACATAACCACCAGCTCGGCCTCGGCCGGGCTTTGTAGTATCCAGGCGTATCCAACCTCGAATGCCTGGTTAAAGCCCTTACACAACCATAAGAAAGAGGCGTCATCCATGTTCAACACCCTCACTCGCATGAGCGTGAGCCTGGTACAGAAGTACCTGCCCTCACCCTTCGTGTTCTCTGCACTCCTGACCTTGGGAGTTCTACTGGCTGGTATCTTCTCCACCGGCCAATCGCTACCGGCCATGGTGCAGCACTGGAGCGGCGGCTTCTGGACACTGCTCGGTTTCGCCATGCAGATGTCACTGATCTTCGTCACCGGCCATGCACTGGCCAGCGCACCGATCATCAACCGCCAACTCGACCGCCTGGCCGGTATGGCCCGCACCCCCGGTCAGGCAATCATCATGGTCACCCTGGTGGCGCTGGTCGGCTGCTGGGTCAACTGGGGCTTCGGCCTGGTGATCGGCGCGGTGTTCGCTCGCGCCCTGGCGCGCAAGGTCGACGGCGTCGACTACCCGCTGCTGGTAGCGTCGGCCTACTCCGGCTTCCTGGTCTGGCACGGCGGCCTGGCGGGTTCGGTGCCGCTCTCCCTGGCCACCGGCGGCCCGGATCTGGCACGCATCACTGCAGGCGTACTGACCGACCCGGTAAGCATCACCGAAACCCTGTTCAGCACCCTCAACCTGACCATCGTCGCATTGCTGGTGATCGGCCTGCCGCTGCTCAACCGCGCCATGCACCCGCGTCAGGGTGCCAAGGTCGCCGACCCGGCCAAACTGGTGGAATCGCGTGCGGAACTGCCGTCCCGTGAAACCCCGGCGCAGCGCCTGGACGATAGCCGCATCCTAGGCCTGGCACTGGTGGCCATGGCTGGCATCTATCTGTTCAACCACTTCGCCACCAAGGGTTTCGTCCTTGGCCTTGACGTGGTCATCGCCATCTTCCTGTTCAGCGGCCTGCTGATGCACGGCACCCCGGAGCGCTACATGCGCGCGGTGGACGAGAGCGTGCGCGGCATCGGCGGCATCGTCCTGCTGTTCCCGTTCTATGCCGGGATCATGGGCATGATGATGGGCGCCAATGCCGACGGCATCTCCCTCGGCCGGCAGATCACCGAGGCGTTCATTTCCTGGTCGTCGGCCGACACCTTCCCGCTGCTGGCCTTCCTCAGCGCGGGCGTGGTCAACGTGTTCGTTCCGTCCGGTGGCGGCCAGTGGGCGGTGCAAGGCCCGATCATGCTGCCAGCCGCCCAAGCTCTGGGGGTTTCGCCGACCGTCACTGCCATGGCAATTGCCTGGGGCGACGCCTGGACCAACATGATCCAGCCGTTCTGGGCGCTGCCGCTGCTCGGTATCGTCGGCCTCGGCGCCCGCGACATCATGGGCTACTGCCTGATCATGCTGCTGTACTCGGGCGTGGTGATCTGCGGCGCGTTCTACTTCCTCGGCTGACCAGGCAGCTAGGCTTTGCAGGGTGGGCTGGGCGGCGATCCGCTTCGGCCCACGCTGACCAGCCCAGGTGGGCTAAAGCCCACCCTACGAGCTGACTATTTGCTCGGTTGAATCCTCGCTCGCGATCACCGCACCGTGAGACCTCGCGAGCCAGAGCGATGCAAGGCAGAGGCAGGCGAGCAACGGTCGGAGTCGCGGGCGACTGTACTTTTGTACACGAGCATTGTGAGCCTGCCTCTAACGCAGCAGCGCCGACGCGCAGCAGGCCGAACTCAATCCCCCATCAGCCCCTGCGCCTTGGCCATTGCCACGGCCTGGGTGCGTCTTTGCACACCGAGCTTGACGTTGATCCGCCGCGCATGGGTCTTGACCGTGTGCAGCGAGATGAACAGACGATCAGCAATTTCCTGATTGGAATAACCCTGCGCAATCAACTGCAGCACTGCCAGCTCACGCGAGCTGAGCAGCGCAGTACCGGCACTGGCCGGCTCATCCAAGCACGGCGCCGGATCGAACAGGCGCTGATGCAGGTTCTGCCCAGCCTCACCCGGCAACAGGCGATCGAGCCATTGCGCCTGACGCTGCTGCAGTTCCTGTAACGGCCGCAGCAGGCGCAGCTGTCGCGCCTCACCAAGCGCCTGCTGCAACAGGTTATCTGCCTGCTCCACCTCGTCCTGCATGAGCAGCGCCTCGGCCAGGCTGACCCGACATTCGCAGGCCAGACTGCGATGCCCGGCGAGCTGGCATTCATCCAGCAGCAGGCGCAGAGCATGCTCAGCGGCAGTGTGGTGGCCGAGCAGCAGATCGCTGATCGCCAGATAGCGGCGCAGGCGCGGCAGCAGGTCATAGAACTCCGACGGCGCCAACTGCTGGCGTTGCTGCAACTGCTGCAGCGTCTGGGCGAACAACTCACGCGCGCGCCCGGTCTGCCCCTGACGCAGCAACAGCCGCCCTGCCTGCAACTGCAGCACACAGCGATAACGCACTTCCGGCACGTGCGACCACTGCATCACCCGCTCGGCCTGCTGCAACCACTGATGCGCCTCGTCGAGATCGCCACGGCTCTCCGCCAGCTCCAGCAGGCCGAGATAGCCAGAGATGATGTAGGCATCCTCGCAATGCTCGGCCTCCTGCAGCCCCAGGCGATACGCTTGCTGCGCCTCCTCGTCGAGGCCCTGGCGGGCTAGCAGGCTGGCCCGTACCAACAGCAGGCGAGCGACCACCGGGCTATGGTTGAAGCGTTCGCGCAGCAGCGCCAGGGACTGTTCGGCGAGCTCCGCAGCGCGCCCGGCCTCGCCACGCATCTGCAGCAGCAGGCAGTGATCGGTATTGAGCAAAGCCTCGAAAATCAGGCTGCCATTGAGCCGCGCCAGGCGTAGGCCCTGATCCAGCGCCTGCTTGGCCTGATCCAGGGCGTGCTCGGCCATATGCTGCTGAGCCAGCGCCTGATAACAGAGCACACGCTGCGACCAGCTGCCCTCGTCCAGCATCTGCAGCGCTTCCTGGCAGTGCAAGCGGGCATCGCGCCGTCCGCACTGACGCGCCAGCACGCCCGTCAATGCCTGCAAATGGGCGATCAACTTGCGCTGGCGCCGCGCATCGGGTTGCGGCATGAAATGCGCCAGTCCCTTGATGCAGGCACTGGCCTCGTCGAATCGGGCGCAGATAATCAGCGCCCAGGCCTGCAGCACGATCAAACGCGGCGAGCTGGCGAACAACCAGTCCGGCAGTTCCTCGCGCCATTGCAGCAGTTGCGCTACCGAATGGCCCTGCAGCAACTGCTCCTGATCGAAGCGCTGCAGATAGTTGACCGCGACCTCGACCTGACCCGCCTGCAAGGCATGCTCGACCGCCTCACGGATGTCGCCATGCTGAGCGAACCACTGGCAGGCCCGCACATGGACCGGAGCCGGCGCCGGTGCCCCCGGCAAGCGCCGCAGTACCTCGGCCAGCGGTCGCCACATCCGGAACCAGATGCCGCTGCTGTCGAGACTGCGCACGAACAACTGACGCCGCTGCAGCTCACTCAACAGCTCGCTAGCACGCCCCTCCAGCAGGTGCTCACAGAGCGACAGGGAGAAACGCGGCAGCAAGGCCAGTGCATGCAGATCGCTGCGCAGCTCCTGGTCCAGATCGGCCAGTACCTCACGCTGCACGTAATCGCGCAGCACCGGACAGCCATCCTGCAAACGCTGGCGCAGCGCGTCCGCGTCGGCATCGAGCAACAGCAGACGAATCGCCGCCAGCCAACCCTCGCTGTGTGCGAGCAACGTCTGCCGGATATCATCGGCCAGCTCGATCCGCAGCGCGGCGAGAAGCTCGCTCAGCGCCGATTCATCCAACGCCAGCTCTTCGCCCTTGAGCTCCAGCAGATCACCCTGAAGCAGCAGACGTGGCAGGTTCCAGGCCGGCGTTCGACGACTGGCGACCCACCAGGTGACCTGAGCCGGCGCTGCGGCGAACAGGCGGTCGAGACAGGCATCGAGCGCCTCGTCGGCCTGCCGCGGGTAGTCATCGATAAAGACCCACAAGCGCCCTGCGCGCTCGTGCAGCCGCTCGATCAGTCCTGCTTCGTTGGCATCATCGTTCGGCAGTTGCAAGACAACCGCCAGTCGCTTGCACAACTGCGCTGGCGTCAGGCTGCGCCCCGCGAGATCGAGCCAGACCCGCTCGACGGCGGCAGGCGTGTGTCGCGCGCACTGGCCGAGCAGCACGCTCTTGCCGGTACCGGCAGGCGCGCACAGCAGGCGCAGACGCGACTCGCTGGCAAGCAGACGCTGCAGAAGGACGGGACGGGAAACGACGCACGGTGGCAGCCGTGGTAGATCGGCAGGTTGCACCTGCAGCGCACTCGGGCGGGCGATGGCGAGGGTCGGCATGGCAGCGGTTCTCTCTGCTTGTCATTGTTGAACCACCTGGCGATGGTACCCCGCTCACCACTCACGACCACCCCTTGACGCTTATGGCGTGAGATTCACGTGAGAGAAGCAGGCAGAAAAAAGCCGGTGGCACGCAGGGCGCCACCGGCTTGTTCAGACTGCTGCCAGGTCAGCGAACGCCGGCGTTACGCAGCGCGGCCGGGGTGAAGTCCTTGGCTGAAGCCTGGGTGCCGTACTGCACCGCGGTGCGCTCCTCGTTGGCCATGCCGATGGCGATGTAGCGGCCAGCGATCACGTCGTAGAGGGCTTCCAGCGCGTACACCGGCACCTGTTTGTCGTACTGCTGGAACAACAGCGCCTCACCCACACGCCAGAGCTGACCACGGCCGTCGTAATGCTCGGACAGAGCGATCTGCCAGGAATCCTCGTCGACGAAGAAGCGCCGCTTGGCGTAGATGTTGCGCTCACCGCTCTTCAGCGTGGCTTCCACCTCCCAGACCCGGTGCAGCTCGTAGCGCGCCAGATCCTGGTTGATATGGCCAGCCTTGAGGATGTCGCTGTACTTCACCTGCGGCGAGGCCAGACGGAAGTTGTTGTAGGGAATGAACGCCTCACGCTTGCCCACCAGCTTCCAGTCGTAACGATCCGGCGCACCGCTGAACATGTCGAAGTTGTCGGTGGTGCGCAGGCCGTCGGCGGCGGTACCCGGACCGTCGTACGCCACCTGCGGCGCGCGGCGCACACGGCGCTGGCCGGCGTTGTAGATCCACGCCATGCGCGGTTCGCGCACCTGGTCGAGCGAGTCGTGCACCAGCAGCACGTTACCGGCCAGACGCGACGGCGCAGTGACCCGCTGCTTGAACAGCAGCAGGGTGTTCTCCGCCTTCGCCGGGTCGATATCCGGAACGTTGTCGGGGAAGGCGACCTCGTCCTCGAAGTTCACCAGGGTGTAGGCGCCATTGGTCTGCGGCGACGCCTGGACGATGCTGCGCTTGAGGTTGCCACCGCGATAACGGGTGATGTGGTTCCACACCACCTCCAGGCCGTTCTGCGGGATCGGGAAGGCGTAGTAGCGGCTGTCATTGAAATTGCTCAGGCCGTTGCCCCCCTCCACCAGCCCGGTATTCAGCGCGCTGCGTCTGGCAGCCTCGTAGATCCGCTCCGGCACAGCCGAGCTGCGATGGGTCGGGTAGACCGGCATGCGGTAGCTTTCCGGATAGCGCTTGAACATCGCCAACTGGCCGGGTGTGAGCTGGTCGCGGTACTGATCCAGGTTTTGCGCGGTGATGGTGAACAGCGGCTGCTCGCCGGCATAGGGGTCACTCAGAAAGCCGCGGGCGTCGACCTGCCCGGCATCAATGGCCAGGCCGCCGGTCCAGGCCGGAATGGTGCCAGCATTGTTGCCGGCCATCTCCGCACCCAGCGGGGTCAGGCTGTTACCGAGCTTGGCTGCTTCCTGCTCGCTGACCGCCGCCAGCACGCTACCGGCCAGCAGGCTCAGGGACAGCGCGCCGAGCATCTTCAGGGTTGTATTCATCTGCATTCCTCAACTGATCCTGATGGCCTAGAAGCTCACGCCGAAGCTGAGCGCCAGAAAGTCGCGGTCGACCGCGGTGTTGTACTTGCCGCCGAAGAAGTCGGTGTACGAGAGGCTGGCGGTGTAGGTGTTGCGGTAGTCGGCATCGATGCCGAAGCTCACCGCCTTGGCCCCCTCGTTGAACAGGCCGTTGGGGCCGTAGCCGTCCACGTCATGCGACCAGGACACGTTCGGCTTGAGGTTCACCCCGGCGAACACGTTGCTGTACTCCCAGATGCCGCGCACGCGGTAGCCCCAGGAGGTGCTGGTGACGAAGCCGTGGGTGTCACCCTCGAAGCCGTAGGCACCGAACAGCGAATCGCGGCCGTAGCGCATCTTGTCGCGGCTCTCCAGACCGCCGACGTGAGCCATGCCGATCTCGCCCACCAGAGTGAAGCGGCCGGCACCCATGACCTGATCGAAGAAGTGGGTGAAGGTGGTCTGCACCTGGGTCACTTCCTTGCGCCGGTAGCCGATGTTGTCCTCGCCCGGCCCGGCACTGACTGGCGAGGTGCCCGGTGCGATGGGGTTGACCAGGCTCAAGGTCAGGTCCGTGGTGTTGATCTGCAGCGGCATGTTCGGCCGGTAACTGATCTCGCCGCTCCACGCAGTGCCGGTAGGCAGCGTGGTGGAGAAGCTCGCGCCGTAGAGACGGATGTCCTCGGGGTAGTCGAGGAAGTAACGACCATTGCCGAGCATCACGCTCTGCGCCAGGCCCGCGCCGCTGCCCGGCACGATGCCATTGGCGGTGCCGATGATCCCCGGCAGCGCTGCCAGGGTCGCCAGGCCTGCGTTCTGCGTGCTGACGATGGGCGTACGGCTGTGGTAGTTCATGAAGTACAGACCGTACTCGGTCTCGTCGCCCAGCCAACGCAGCGCAGCACCCCACTGGCCACTGTCACGCGCATCCCGATCACCGGCACGCGGCAGGATCACCCCTTCGCTGTCGACCCGAAAACCCTGACCGAACGCTACAGCCACTGGCTGCAGCGGCGCGATGGCCGGCGAGCCGATGTGGTAGCCGTTGTCGCAGCCATCTGCGGCCACATCGGCGGTGGAGAAGAAGGTGCCGCAATTATCGATAATGGTCTGGTCCCACTCCAGCTGATAGAAGGCCTCCATGCTCAGGCGGTCGGTCAGGCCCTGCGACAGATAGAGCATGTTGACCGGGATCAGACCTTCCTTGATCTCGGCGCCGGGACGGCGGAAGGCAGCCGCGTCGATCGGGTTGATCGAGTTGATGCTATTGCCGATGAAGGTGCTCTCGCCCCAGCTCACCACCTGCTTACCGACACGCACTGTACCCGGCAGATCGCCGATGGCGTAGTTGTGGTAGATGAAAGCATCGAGGATTTCCGCCCCGGCGGACTTGGCGCCCTCCTTGCGGTTGTGATCGTCGATGTCCTTGAACAGGCGGTGCTCGTCCTTGAGTTCGAAGTCGTACCAGTACTTGCCACGCACGAACACACCGGTATCGCGATAGCGCAACTCAAGGTCGTGGATGCCCTTGAAGATCTTCGAGAAGGTCTCGCCCTTCTTGAAGTTCAGCCGGCCGTCGTCACCGGTCTGCGACTGGCCCTGGCCGCCGTTGTTGGGGCCGATCAGGTCACGATCCGGGCTGCGCATCGACCAGCTGGCACCGACCGACAGCGAGCTGTCGAACTGCCCCTCGATCTCGCCGATGTTGAAGTTGACGGCCTGCGCCGGAGCGCTGATGCCAAGGGCGATGGCCAAGGCCAAGGTGTGCGGCTGGAATAGTCCGGGCCCTGTTGTTCTTGTCATGCGGGTCTCCTGAAGTGGGGTGCAACTGCAGGGAACCCTACGCAGCGACCACACCTCGGATAAGCGCACCAAGGAGGGATTTCATCTGTCGCCCGAAAGGATGAATGGCGCCCTGGCGCGGGCGCAGGCCGCGACACTCAGCGTGCTGAATGACGAGGTATCAAGGCGGTAGCGAACTTTCCTGCACGCCACTGCCCAGGCATGCTGTGCAGCCGCGAACCACAGGAGCGACAAGGATCATGGAGATACTGCTGAAACTCTGCGCCACACTGGGCGTTGGCATGGGTACGATCTTCGCCCTGCTACCCGGCTCGTTCGGCCTACTCAACTTTCGCAGTGAACACGGTACCTGGCGCAGCCATCTGGCGGCTTGCACCTGGTGGCTGCTGGTGCTGGCCCATCCATTTGCGCTGTACCGGTTGTGGCTTGGCGACGACTACCACTTCCAGTGGTTGTTGCTACCAGTGACATTGCACCTGCTGTTTTTCAGTCTGTTCGGACGCAACCTCAGCACTCGCTGACGCTGCCTAACGCCAGCGATCCAACAGATTCACCGCCAGCCGGTCCAGCCAGCCCCACAACCGCTGTTGCGCACGACGCCACCAGGGGCGCTGACGCCAGTCGTCGAGGGTGATTTCGCGGCTGACGCCAAAGTCCTCGATGAAGCTGGCCGTCACGGCCTGGGTAAAGTCCGGGTCGAGCGCCTCGACGTTGGCGTCGAGGTTGAAGCGCAGGTTCCAGTGGTCGAAGTTGCACGAACCGACGCTGACCCAGTCGTCCACCAGGACCATCTTCAGGTGTAGGAAACGCGGCTGGTATTCGAAGATACGCACCCCAGCCCTGAGCAACTTGGGGTAGTAGCGCTGGCCAGCAAAACGCACTGGAGGATGGTCAGTGTGGCGCCCGGCCAGCAACAGGCGCACTTCGACGCCACGGGCCGCGGCGCGGCGCAGGGCACGGCGGATTTTCCAGGTAGGCAGGAAGTACGGCGTGGCCAGCCAGACCCGCTGCTTGGCCCCGCGCAAGGCACGTAGCAGCGACAGCAGGATGTCGCGGTGCTGCGCCGCGTCGGCATAGGCCACACGCCCCAGGCCAATCCCTGCTGGCGGGCATTCGGGCAGGCTCAGCGCGGCCGGCTGATTGCTCGGGCGCCAGGAAAAGCGCGCCAGCCAGAGTTGCTCGAACAACTGCTGCCAGTCGCCCACCAGCGGCCCTTCCATTTCCACCATGACTTCGTGCCAGGGGCTGCGGGGCTCGTCTGGCAGCCAGAACTCGTCGGTAGAACCGGTGCCGCCGACGTAAGCCAGGCGTTGGTCCACCAGCAGCAGCTTGCGGTGGTCGCGGTGAAAATTGCGGATGCCACGCCGCCAGCGCACCGGGTTGTACCAGCGCAGCTGCACGCCCGCGGCCGCCATCCGCTCACGCAGCGCAGCACCCAGCCCCGCCGCACCATAGGCATCGAACAGGCCGCGCACCGCCACGCCGCGCTCGGCCGCCCGGCACAGGGCATCGACCAGGCGCTCACTGCAGCGGCCGTCCTCGATCAGGTAAAGCTCGATCTCCACTTGCTGGCTGGCGCCCTCGATGGCCGCCAGCATGCGTGGGAAGAACGCCGGCCCGTCCAGCAGCAATTCGAAGCGATTGCCGCCCCGCCAAGGAAAGATGCGGCCGCGCTTATGCACGCTCAACGCGCCGTGAATATCAGCACGGCGCCCACCGGCACCGACAGGCTGATGGCCGGCAGGTCGGCGACCTTGCGCAGCGCCTCGACGCCACTGGCCAGGGCGAAGTCTTCGGCGTGCAACACCAGCGGAGCCAGGGTCACCACCTGAAAGCGTCGATCATCCAGGCGAGTCACCAGTAGCTCGCTGTCCAGCTCGCGGCTGTGCTCGTTGAGGGTCAGTTGCAGCGGCAGGCGCAGTTCCAGCTGCGCGCCGGGCGCCAGGTCGGTGAGTTGTGGCAGGTTGACCTGAGCGCTGATGCGCGCCTCGGGCAGGCGCGAGGTATCGAACAGCAGGCTGCGCAAGCGCTCATCGCGCAGCGAGATACCGGTGCTTACAGAATCCAGATCCACCCGCAGGCGCGCACGCCCATCAGAGGCGATCTGCCCGTGCAGGGTGAGGAAGCGATGCACCTCCGACTGACTGCCAGAGTGAGTGGAAATGAACGACAGCCGTGAGGACTCGTTGTCCAGGTACCAATCGGCATGAACGGGCAAGGCAGCAGCAAGCAGCAGGGCGAAAAGCGAAAGGCGCATGGGGACTCGGAAAACGGCATGACCAGGCGGCAACGATAGTCGCCAGCGCAGGCCTTGCAAAGCCCAACGCTGGCCCAGTTCTACTCGTTCGGCAGCAACTGACAGCCCTGTCGCTCACCCAGCCAGGCTGCGCTGTGAGTGCGGCCTAGACCGCTGGCGGTCACACGCTTGGCGCTTTCGTCATCCAGCAGGCTGCTAATCGGCACGTACTGCGCGACATAGCCTTCACAGTAGGCCGCCGGGTTACCGCTGACGTAACGGCAGGAGCAGTATTCCTTGGCCGTGTAGGCGCCGATGATGTCCGGAAACGCTTGCAGGTAAACGCGGTTCGGCCAGGCCCAGGCCAGCAGCAGAATCAGCAGCAGTGCCAGCGCGCTGAGAATCGGGTGACGACGGATCATGGCTGCACCTCCACGGCGAAGGCCGCACGCACGCGCTTGAGCAGCTCGTTGTGCTGGAAGCTGCCATCGCGGTCATCGGCGTAACGCACCACCACCAGGTTCTCCTGCGGCATCACGTACAGGCCTTGGCCCCAATGTCCGAGCGCGGCGATGGTATCGGACGGCGCATCCGGCCAGGGCCGCGTGCTACCCGGCAGTTCAGCGTTGAGCCACCAGTGCCCGCCCGGCACCGCGTCGCCAGGCGCGAAGCCCTGTGGTTGATAGCCGGCGAAGGGCGTGGCGACAAAATCGACCCAGGCTGCCGGCAGCAACTGGCGCTCGCCCCAACGGCCACCGCGCTGCATCAGCAGGCCGACACGGGCCAGGTCGCGCGCAGTCATGTAAGCGTAGGACGAGGCGATGAAGGTGCCGCTGGCATCGCGCTCCCAGGTCGCGCTGCTGATACCCAGCGGTTCGAACAATGCCGTCCAGGGATAGTCGGCGTAAGCCTGCTCGCCGACCATGCCACGCAACGCGGCAGCCAGCAGGTTGCTGTCGCCGCTGGAATAACGAAAGCGCGTGCCGGGTGCGGCGTCGGCCTCATGCGCAGCAGTGAACGCGGCCATATCGTCGCGCCCCCGTGTATAGAGCATGGCCACCACCGAGGATTTAAGCGGTGCGTACTCGTAGTCCTCCTGCCAGGCCAGACCCGAGGCCCAGTTGAGCAGGTGGCCGATCTTGATCTGCGGGTGGTCCGCCATCGGTGGGTAGTACTGCGCCACTGGCGCATCGAGCTTGAAGCGGCCCTCGCCATAGGCCACGCCAAGGGTGGTGGCGAGCAGGCTCTTGGCCATCGACCATGAGAGGTGCGGCGTCTGCGCGGTGGTCGGCTCGGCGTAACGTTCGTAGACGATCTGCCCATCGCGGATCACCAACAACGCATCGGTGCGCACGCCCTTGCGCTCGGCATCGTCGCGCGGAGCAAAAGCATAGGCCTCAAGCTCGGCGATGGCGGCGGACGGTGGTGCGGGTTGGCTCTGCCAGTCGGGTTGCGGCCAGCTTTCCGCCACGGCGGTGCTGGCAGCCAGGCTGAAACCGAGCGCCAGGCTCAGTCGACGAAGCAAGGAAGTGGGCATGGGCGGCCTCGATCGGAAATCGTGGCGCACCCTAGCACGGCGATGATGACTGCTTGAAGCGACGAAACCGCCATCTCAGACGGCTGTGAAAACTACTACGCTCGGCCATGCTGCGTTGAAAACAGGCTGGAACGCCAGCCCGGTCGAATGCTCATTTACAACTCGTAAACTGCGCTTCTTCGCCTATTTTTGCCTTGCCTGACCTTCGCTCGCTACGTTTTCACACAGTCTGATCCCACCTTCATTTGGGCAGTTGGTAATCCTCAGGCCCCATCAGGTCGAGACCGCATTCGAGGTTCTCGATCCAGTAGAGGAAGGCGCTGATCATTTCCGGGCCGACGAAGGGCCGGCCATGCTGCGGCACGATCATCGCCACGTCCATCTGCCGCACCATCGCCGCCCACAGGCGGCAGGCCTTGTTACCAGCCATGTAACGCCGGTGGAAGCCTTCCATGTTCGGCACATGGTTGACGAAATCGCGCACCGGCGTGGCGTCATCCACCAGCGAAGCGCCCATGTCGCCGGAGAAGAGGATCTTGCTCACTGGGTCATAGACCTGGAAGTTGCCCACCGAGTGCAGGAAGTGCGCCGGCACGGCCTTGAGCGTGCACTTGCCCAGCGGGATGCTTTGGCCCCGATCCGGCAGCGCGATGATGCGATCGAAGGTGTTGATGCCGCGGCTCAGCACCAGGTAGTTGGCGGTCAGGTGCGGCAGAAAACGCGCCCACAGCTTGGAGCAGATCACCCGCGCACGGGTGTGCAGCAGCCACTTGTCGAGCGAGGCGATGATGTCCGGGTCCTGGTGCGAGGCGAAGATGTAGGTCAGGTCCTGCACCGGAATGTGCTTGGACAGCTCCAGCGACAGCGGCGTGTAGGTCAGGTCGCCGCCTGGATCGAGCAGCAGGTACTGCTCGTTGTCGGTGATCAGGAACTGGTTGGATTGCACGCCTTCGCCGCTGACCAGGTCATCGAACATCAGGCATTGGTGGCTGCCGTTATCGAACAGCACGATGGGCTCGCGGCGCATGGAAACCTCGTAGATGAATCGCGAGGCAACCTTATGCGCACGCTGCCGAGAGGGTACTGATATGGATCAAGAGCCGGCGACAATCTGCCGCGCTTTCTCCAGGCGTTTGCTGCGCGCCGCCTCGGCAATGCGCAGCAAACCCTTGTCGCGCTGCCACAGCGCGGCCCAGTGCGTAGGCCCCGCGGCGAAGGCGGCGTCCAGTTCGTCAGCCAGCGCCTGCTGCTGGGCGAACAGACCGGCCAGCAGCAGGTGGGTGGTGGCGGCATTGGGCGCTTGCCGCGCCACCTCGGCGCAGCCGGCCAGCAGTGCCTGCAAACGCAACTGCAGGGATTCGGGCCAGGCGCTTTCGCGCCCGACACCGAACAGCCACGCCGCCACTGCCGCGAGGACGTGCGCATCTTCCAGCGTACGAAAGGGTTTGACGTAGTCGTCCCAGCCATCGCCTGCCAAACGCTCGCCCTGCGCCTGATCCAGATGCAAACGGGCATGGCCGATATCCGGCATCAGCGGCAAGGCTGGCAGCGGCTCGATGCGCACGCCGGGTGCGCCCTGGCGCACCACACCGAGGGCTAGACACGGTGCCTGCCCTTCGCCCTCTTCGCGCGCCGCTACCAGCAGCCAGTCGGCGCATTCGGCGGCGGTGACAAAATCCTTGCGACCCACGATGTGCAGACCGTCTATACGCGTGTTCATGTCCGCCGGGCGGGTGCTGCGGTTCTCCGTCACACACAGCGCGCCGGCCGTCCAGGGCGCCGCCGGCCAAAGCACACGCAGCGCCGCCTGGTAACCCGCGAGAAAGGCCAGCCCAGGCGTGGCCGCCTGCAAACCGCCCACCAGCGCCAGCTCGAAGGGCTGTGGCGTGCCGCCCAGACGCGCCAGCAGGCGAGCGTACCAGTCCTCCAACCCCGCCTCGGCAGTCAGGCGCTCGATAGGCTGAAACAGGCTCGACCAAGGCATCGCATCGGCTCCTCGCAGCAGCATCTGAGCTGCTGTCACATAAGCATCAAAAAAGCTTCACGGTGGTGACACCGCAGCTACCTAGCCTGAGCTTGCCCAACAAGATCGACCGGCTGCAAGCATCCAGCCGGCACACGGAGGATCTGGCATGACTCAAACCGCTCGCCGACTGCAGGCCGAACGCCTGCAAGGCCCCGCCGCCCTGCGTGAAGCGCAGGCCCTACGCTACCGCGTATTCAGCGCGGAATTCGACGCCAAGCTCAACGGCGCCGAACTGGGTCTGGACATGGACGACTACGACATTCACTGCCGCCATATCGGCGTGCGTGATCTGGAAAGCGGCGAGCTGGTGGCCACCACCCGCCTGCTCGACCACCAGGCGGCTGCCGGTCTTGGTCGCTACTACAGCGAAGAGGAATTCGCCCTGCACGGCCTTGCCGGTCTCGAAGGCCCGGTGCTGGAGATCGGTCGCACCTGCGTCGATGTCGCCTACCGCAACGGTGCCACCATCGCCGTACTCTGGGGCGAGCTGGCCGAGGTGCTCAACGAAGGCGGCTACCGCTACCTGATGGGCTGCGCCAGCATCTCCATGCAGGACGGCGGCATCCAGGCCCATGCTGTCATGCAGCGCCTGCGTGAACGCTACCTGTGCACCGAGCATCTGCGTGCCGAGCCGAAACACCCACTGCCGCAGCTGGACCTGCCGGGCAACGTCATCGCCGAAATGCCGCCGCTGCTCAAGGCCTACATGCGCCTGGGCGCGAAGATCTGCGGTGAACCCTGCTGGGACAAGGATTTCCAGGTGGCCGACGTGTTCATCCTGCTCAAGCGCGACGAGCTGTGCCCACGCTACGCCCGGCACTTCAAGGCGGCAGTCTGAAACCCGGCCTGTAGGAGCTCGCCCCTACAGGCCGGCATGAATCACGATAATGGCCAAACGGCGCTGCCCGTGGATAATGCTGGCACTCGTTCTCAAGCGGAGGCCTCAATGGCCAAACTGCGTCTGTCCCTGCGCCTCGCCCACCTGGCCCTGGTAATCGCCTTCGGCGCCCTGCTGGCCGGCATCGTCAGCCTGTTCGAGCGTGTAGTTCGGCACGACCTGATGCCGCTGCGCCAACGCCTGACCCGCTGGTTCCTGGCACGCCTGGGCGGCGCCCTGCCGTTTCGCGTACGGGTGGAGGGCGAGCTGCCCACGCAACCGATGCTGTGGGTCGCCAACCACGTGTCATGGACCGACATTCCGCTGCTGGGCGCTCTGCAGCCGCTGTCCTTTCTGTCCAAGGCGGAAGTACGCGGCTGGCCGCTGGCCGGCTGGCTGGCGCACAAGGGTGGCACGCTATTCATCCGCCGCGGTGCAGGCGACAGCAGCCAGGTGAGCCAGCAACTCACCCGCCACCTGCAGCAGGGCCATCACCTGCTGATCTTTCCCGAAGGCACCACCACTGACGGCCTGGCCCTGCGCACCTTTCACGGTCGTCTGCTGAGCAGCGCCATCGACAGCGGCGTGGCGCTGCAACCAGTGGCCATCCGTTATTTGCGCGATGGCCAACCCTGCACGGTGGCACCGTTCGTGGGCGACGACGACATGCTCTCGCATCTGCTGCGCCTGCTCTCGGGCTCGGCCTGCGAGGTCGAGATCCGCCTGCTCGCACCGATCCCCAGCGAATCACGCAGCCGCAACGAACTGGCCCGGCACAGCCAGGCCATCATCGCCAGCGCACTGCAGCTCGATGCAACCGAGGTGCAATCGGCCGCAGCGGCCTAGCCTCAGCCAGCCGGCGGTACGATCAAGGCGTCGCTGTCGAGCGAGGCCAGCAAGCGACTGGCAACGCTGCCCAGGAAGAAACGCGACGCCCCTTCGCGGGCATGGGTGCCGAGCACCAACAGGTCCGCACCAGACTGACGCAAGGCCTCGCCGATCACCCCTTCCGGCGAGCCGATCTGCACCAGCAGGCGCTCGTGACTCAGGCTCACGCCGACTGCACTCAGGCGCTCCACCAGTTGCTGACGCTGCAGCTCGCGCTGATTCTCCAGCACCTCAGCGCTGATACCCGCCTCCATCATCGCGCCCGCTACAACCGGCTCGACCGCGCTGGCCACGTGCAGCTCGTCCAGACTCGCCAGACCCAGCTCACGCACCCGGTTCAGGGCTTGCTGCGAGGTGCGCGAGAGGTCCATCGCCAGCAACGCATGGCGGTATTCATGGGTCACCGGACCATTGACCCGCAGCACTGGCAGATGACTGCTGCGCACCACCCGCTCGAGCGTGGTGCCGACGAAGAAGTCACGCAGTGCCGACTTGCGATGTGCGCCCACCACCAGCAGGTCGGCGCCGATGCCTTGCGCGCTTTCGACAATGACCGAGGCGGCCTCGCCAGTGCCCACGATCACCCGCGGCACGCTGCCCGCCTGCTCGCCGAGGCGTTCGGCCTGCGCCTGCAGCAGGGTTTCGGCCTGTTGTACCTGACGTTGCACATGCGCAGCCGGCGCATCGTCATCGATCACGTGCAGCAGAGCCCACTCGCCACCACCTTGGCGGCGGATCAATTGCACGGCGCGCTGTACCGCGTGCGCCGAACGTTCGGACAGATCGGTCGCTACCAGAATCTTGATCATCTCGTGTTCCTCCATGGGTTTAACACCGCGTTACATTCAAGCGCCTCGCGACCTCGTACTCCTTGATGCAGGTCAGGTCCGACGCGCTAAAGCGGTCTAGGTTAGTAAGGACTGCGGGTTGCGCCGGCCGATGGCGATCGACAGGCGCAGCCGGCCCAACCAAGGAGACGCGCCCCATGGGCAATCCCCCCTCACAACATAGTGACCACGCCTGGCACGGTTTGACTGCACAACAAGCGCTCGACGAGCAGCGCAGCAGTGCCAGCGGCCTCGGCCAGGAGGAAGCCGAGCAGCGCCTACAGCGCCACGGCGCCAACCGCCTGCCGCCGCCGCAACGCCGTGGCCCGCTGCTGCGCCTGCTCTATCAGTTCCACAACGTGCTGCTCTACATGATGCTGGTCGCGGCCCTGATCACCGCCCTGCTCGGCCATTGGATCGATACCTCGGTGATCCTCGCCGCCGTGCTGATCAACGTGATCATCGGCTTCATCCAGGAAGGCAAGGCAGAGAACGCGCTGGACGCCATCCGCAGCATGCTCTCGCCCCACGCCATGGTGCTGCGTGGCGGTGAACGTCATGAAATCGATGCCGAGCGCCTGGTGCCCGGCGACATCGTGTTGCTGGCGTCCGGCGACAAGGTGCCAGCCGACCTGCGCCTGATCAGCGTGAAGAACCTGCTGGTGGAAGAAGCGGCGCTGACCGGTGAATCGGTACCGGTGGAAAAATCCGTTGCTCACTGCAACGCCGACGCCGCGCTCGGCGACCGTCGCTGCATGGCCTATTCCGGCACCCTGGTCAGCAGCGGACAGGCCAGCGGCGTGGTGGTGGCGACCGGAGCCAACACTGAACTCGGCCGCATCGGCGCCATGCTGCAGCAGGTGCAGGCGTTATCCACGCCGCTGCTGCGACAGATCGAACAGTTCAGCCGCTGGCTGGCGGTGATCATCCTGATCCTGGCCATGGCCACCTTCATCCTCGGCATTCTCTGGCACGGCCAGAACCCCGGCGAGATGTTCATGATGGTGGTGGCGCTGACCGCCTCGGCCATCCCCGAAGGTCTGCCGGCGATCATGACGGTGATCCTCGCCCTCGGCGTGCAGCGCATGGCCGGCCACAACGCCATCGTCCGCCGCCTGCCGGCAGTGGAAACCCTGGGCTCGGTGACGGTGATCTGCTCGGACAAGACCGGCACCCTGACCCGCAACGAAATGACCGTGCAACGCGTGGTCAGCGCCAGTCGCATCCTCGATATCAGCGGCGTCGGCTATGCCCCGGAAGGCGCCTTCCACCAGGACGGCAAGCTGCTCGAGCCCGACACCGAACTGCTGGAGATCGCCCGTGCCGCACAGCTGTGCAACGACGCCCGCCTGCAACAGGACGCCGCCGGCCACTGGCAACTGCATGGCGACCCGACCGAAGGCGCGCTGCTGACCCTGGCGCTGAAAAGCGGTCTCGATATCCAGTCGCTGCACACACAACTGCCCCGCAGTGACGCGATTCCGTTCGAGTCCGAACACCGTTTCATGGCCACCCTGCACCATGACCACGCAGGCCATGGCCTGGTCTACCTCAAGGGCGCCCCCGAGCGCGTGCTGGAAATGTGCGCCAGCCAGCGCAGCGCCGACGGCGCTAACACGGCTCTGGATGCCGACTACTGGCGACGCCAGGCCACCGATCTGGCTGCCCGTGGCCTGCGCCTGCTGGCCCTGGCCAGCAAAACGGCACCGACCGAGCAACGCAACCTGAGCTTCGACGACGTAGAAGATGGGCTGACTCTGCTCGCGCTGGTCGGCATCATCGACCCGCCACGCGAGGAGGCCATCGCCGCTGTCGCCGAATGCCAGCGAGCCGGCATCCGGGTAAAGATGATCACTGGCGACCATGCCGAGACGGCCCGCGCCATCGGTGCGCAACTAGGCATCGGCGTCGGCCTGCCGGCGATGACCGGCGCCGAGCTGGAACTGCTCGATGACCGCCGCCTGCGCGAGGTGTTGCCCGGCGTCGAGGTATTCGCCCGCGCCAGCCCCGAGCACAAACTGCGCCTGGTGCAGGCCATGCAGGACAGCGGCGAGGTCGTGGCCATGACCGGCGATGGCGTCAACGACGCACCGGCCCTGAAGCGCGCCGACGTCGGCGTGGCGATGGGCAACAAGGGCACCGAAGCGGCCAAGGAAGCAGCCGAAGTAGTGCTGGCCGACGACAACTTCGCCACCATCGCCGGGGCCGTGCGCGAGGGTCGGGCGATCTACGACAACCTGAAGAAATTCATCCTGTTTTCTCTACCGACCAATGGCGGCCAGTCGCTGATCGTGATCTTCGCCATTCTGTTCCAGGTGGTGCTGCCACTGACGCCGGCGCAGGTGCTGTGGATCAACATGGTCACCTCCAGCACCCTGGGCCTGGCGCTGGCCTTCGAGCCCAGCGAGCACGGCTTGATGAGCCGCACACCGCGCGCGCCGGGCGAGCCTTTGCTGTCGGCCTACTTCGTCTGGCGCATCGCGATGGTTTCGGTGCTGATCGCCGGTGCCGGTATCGCGCTGTTCCTCTGGGAGCTGCAGCATGGCAACAGCCTGGAAAGCGCCCGCACCATCGCCGTCAATACCGTGGTGATGTGCGAGATCTTCTACCTGCTCAACAGCCGCAGCCTGTTCGCCTCGGTACTCAGCCGCGACGGCCTGCTGGGTAATCGCGCGGTGCTGCTGACCATCGGCATCTGCCTGCTGCTGCAACTGCTGTTCACCTATGCCGCGCCGCTGCAGAACGTATTCGGCTCGGTTGGCATGACGCTGGAAGAATGGCTGCGCGTGTTGCTGGCGGGTCTGACGCTGTTCGTCGTGGTGGAGCTGGAGAAATGGCTGGTGCGGCGCTATCGCCTGCATCCGCAGGCGATCTGAACGTCAGAGAAGCACCGCAGTGATGTAGTCGCCGCTGAAACCCCTCCCACGGAGCCAACAACGAACACCCGTGGGAGGCGCTTTAGCGGCGATTGTGGCGGGCATACCGCTCATCCCCGGATTGCATCCGGGCTACGATTCCATCCCGTTCAGCTCGGCCTCGGCAAAGGCCATCAGCTCGGGGTAGAAGGCGCGAAAGTCCTCGCTGAGCGGTTCGTACAGGCGCTCCAATTCCGCCAGGCTGCCATCGAGCAACTGCGGTTTGGACAAGCGTCGCTGCATGCCGGCGATCACCTGCTCCAGCACCGCGAACTCGCGGTAGCTGCCCAGCCAGTCCTGCGCCGCCATGCGCGGCGCCATCAGCGCCAGGCGCCTTGGCAGCTCGGCCTCGGCGGCCAGCACCCGGTACACCTCGCGGGTGAAATGGTCCAGCGGCTGCGCCGCATACTCGGCCCAATCGCGGGCCAGGCAATGGTCGAAGAACAGGTCCAGCAGCATGCCGGCCGTGCGTCGCCGCGCGGCGGGAAAGCGGGCACGCGCGCGTGCCTGTAGCGGGTGGCTGTCGGTAAAGGCGTCGATGCGCCGGTGCAGGCGGATGGCCGCTTCGATCTCAGTCGGCCAGCGTCCGGCCAGGGGGCCCTTGACGAAGTCGCCATACAGGCTGCCGAGCAGTTGCGGCGGCGCATCGCCGCCAAGATGAAGATGGGCCAGGTAGTTCATGACACGAGCTTACCGCCCTGAGCAGGACAATCGAAGCCGTTGATGGAGACTATTGGAACAATCAATCTGTATATCGCCCGGAGACGATATAAGGTTCGCCCCATGACGATACACACCGACACCGCCATGGACATCGACACCATCATCAAGGCCCTCGCCCACCCAGTACGCCGCGACATCCTCGACTGGCTGAAGGAGCCCGAGCTCAACTTCGCCGAACAGGATCACCCGCTGGAGATCGGCGTGTGCGCCGGCAAGATCTTCCTGCGCACCGGGCTGTCGCAATCCACCGTTTCCGCCCATCTGACCACCCTGCAACGCGCCGGTCTGGTGACCAGTCGCAAGGTCGGCCAGTGGCACTTCTTCAAGCGCAACGACGAGCTGATCCAGGCTTTCGTCGAGCGCCTCGGCCAGCAACTCTGATTTGACCTTTCCCTCGGAGAAACCACCATGCCCACACTGTTCGACCCCATCCAGATCGGTGATCTGCACCTGAACAACCGCATCATCATGGCGCCGCTGACCCGCTGCCGCGCCGACGAAGGCCGCGTGCCCAACGCGCTGATGGCCGAGTACTACGTGCAGCGCGCCTCGGCCGGCCTGATCATCAGCGAAGCCACTGCTGTCACGCCGATGGGCGTGGGCTACCCGAACACCCCCGGCATCTGGTCGGATGCGCAGATCCGCGGCTGGAGCAACATCACCCAGGCGGTACACGCCAACGGCGGCAAGATCGTCCTGCAGCTGTGGCACGTCGGCCGCATCTCCGACCCCATCTACCTGAACGGCGAACTGCCGGTCGCTCCCAGCGCGATCCAGCCGGCCGGCCACGTCAGCCTGGTACGCCCGATCAAGGACTTCGTTACCCCGCGCGCGCTGGAGACCGAAGAAATCGCCGATATCGTCGAGGCTTATCGTCAAGGCGCCGAGAACGCCATGGCTGCTGGTTTCGATGGAGTGGAAATCCACGGTGCCAACGGTTACCTGCTCGACCAGTTCCTGCAGAGCAGCACCAACCAGCGCACCGACCGCTACGGCGGCAGCGTCGAAAACCGTGCGCGTCTGCTGCTGGAAGTGACCGATGCTGCGATTTCCGTGTGGGGCGCCGGTCGCGTCGGCGTGCACCTGGCGCCACGTGCCGACTCACACGACATGGGCGATGCCAATCGTGCCGAAACCTTCGGCTACGTCGCCCGTGAACTGGGCAAACGTGGCATCGCCTTCATCTGCGCCCGTGAGAAATCCGGCGACGACAGTCTGACACCGCAACTGAAGAAGGAATTCGGCGGCGTGTTCATCGCCAACGAGCGCTTCACCAAGGATCAGGCCAATGCCTGGCTGGCAGAAGGCAATGCCGATGCCGTGGCCTTCGGCATCCCCTTCATCGCCAACCCGGACCTGCCGCAGCGCCTGGAGCAGAACGCCGCACTGAACGAGCCGCACCCGGAAACCTTCTACGGTTCCGGCCCGGTCGGTTATATCGACTATCCGCGTCTGTAAGATCGCAGCTTAAGCTCCTCCCGCAAGCGATATCCCGTGGGAAGGGCTTTAGCCGCGACCAATAAATGAACAAGCCCCGCATTGCGGGGCTTGTTCATTTAGCGAATTGCCTCAGCGCTGATTGATCTGCTGCTGCAGATTCACCACCTGGCTCTGCAGGGTGTTGATGTTGCGCGTCATCTGCGCGCGGAAGGCATCGAACTCGGCGGTATTCGGCCCGGCACTGGCGGCCGGGCGATTGTCCAGCTCGCTGCGCAGCACCAGCAGATCCTGCTCCAGGCTGCGAATGGATTGCGCCGGATTACCCTGCTTTTTCAGCGTCTCGATATCGCCGCCGAGAGCCTTGATACGGGTATCGAGCTTGGCCAGCTCGGCCTGGGTGGCCTTGGCGTCACTCTGTGCGGATTTCAGCGCCGCCTGCTCGGTGGAGAGCGCCTGCAGGCGCTTGTCGAAATCGGCGCTGGCGCCGATGCCGCTTTTTAGCTCTGTACCCAACTGCTCGACGCGCTTGTCCAGCGCGGCTTGCGCCGTGGCACTCTGCTGTTGCTGCTTGCCCAGCTCAGCCAGACGCGTTTCCAGCTGCTTGACCTGCAGCTTGAGCGCCTCGCTACCGCTGGTGACGTTGGATTCGGTCGCCACCACCTTGCCGGAAATATCCTGAATGCGTCCTGCCGCCTCCTCGCTGATGCGAGCGAAGCTCTCCTGGGTCGCCACCAGGCGCTGCTCCATCAAGCCGATCTGCTGCAGGCTCCACCAGCCCAGTCCAGCCAGAGCGAAACTCAGTGCACCCACCAGCGCCCACAGCGGCCCGGTACTGGCGCCCTTGGCTACTGGAGCCTTGCTGCTGGTAGCGCGGCTGCTGCGCGGCGCTGGTTCCTCGCGCGGCTCGGCAAACTCCTCGCGGCGCTCCGGGGTCAGGCTGGGCAGATTGTCGAGTTCGTCGTTGGCGTCGTTGCGCATGGTCGGACCTATGGTTGAAACGAATAAACAGAAATGCCGCGCAGTATACCGATTCGCCATTACACCATCAGCGTCGCGCCAAGCAGGTGCGCGATGCACCGACGAAGGGCGCGACAGGGCCATCGACTCGCCTGCAGCCCAGCAGTTCCGCAAAACATGAACTGGTACGCAGTTTGCTTTTGATCCTGTCGTGAACGCGCCGATAGAGCGTCGCTAACGAGCCAGCAGGCGGCCTGAAAAGTTCTGCAAAGCAATACAGCACGAGTTCGTGTTACAGCCGCTGGGAAGCGGCTGCTCAGATCACGGAGGGCGTGGAACGCCGAAGCCCGTGATCCTTCAACCAATCGGGGGAAGTGGCAATGGAACTGAACAAAGAAGTACTGGACTGCATGAAAGCGCTGCGTCGCCGTCTACGCGAAGAGCAGGACGTAGATATTCGCATGAGCCAGCCCAACGCGGTCATCGCCATGCTCGATGGCAGCCTGAAATCCGACGATGAAGAAACCCGCCGCCTCGGCCAACGTCTGGCCGAACTGTCCGATCAACCGCAGCGTGCAACAGTGACGCCACTGACCGCAGTCGAGCTACCGGTCGGCACGCCAACCGGCTCGGTACGCGTCTATCGCGGCCAGCGCATCTACGCCTGAGGCCCCATCTGCGCCTGCCACCAGGTGCAGAACTCATCCAGTGCATCCCACAGGCTGGCCCGAGGCTCGTAGCCAAGGTACTCGCGGGCGCGATCGATGTTCAGGGAAAAATCCCTGGCCATCACCGCCACGCCGAGGCGAAACAGACTTGGCTCTGGCCGCCCGGGCAGTACCCGGCACACGCCTTCGTTGAGCGTCGCCGCAGCATAGGCCAGCGGGAACGGCACATGCCGCGTCACCGGCGGCAGCTCCAGGCGACGCAACACATAATTGACCACGTCCCACAGCGGTACCGGCGCGCCATTGCTGATGTTGTACACCTGACCAAGCGCCGCTCCGCCCACTTGCAGCGAGCTGAGCAAAGCATCGTTGAGGTTGTGCACGTTGGTGAAGTCGACCTTGTTCAGACCATTGCCGATGATCGCCAGACGACCCTTGCGTTGCATACCGATCAACCGCGGGAAGATGCTGGTATCGCCCGCGCCGGTGACGAAGCGCGGACGCAGGGCGATCACCTCCAGGCCGAACTCCTGTGCGGCGAACACCTGTTGTTCGGCCAGGTACTTGGTCTTGCCGTAGTGGTCGGAGAAGCGTTTGGGCACCTGCTCCTCGCGGGTATCGACATGAGACTTGCCATCGAAATAGATCGACGGCGAGGACAGATGCACCAGGCGCTGGACCTTCTGCTTGAGGCAGGCGTCGACGATATTCTCGGTGACCGTGACGTTGGCTTGATGAAAGTGCGCGTAATCACCCCATACGCCAACCGCGCCGGCGCAGTGGACCACCGCCTCGACATCCTGGCACAAGGCCTGGGCCAACTCGGCATCACCGAGATCGCCCTGAACGAACTCGGCACCACGTTTGATCAGGTGCTGCACACCTTCTGCGCGCCGGCCATTGACCCGCACGGCCAGCCCTTGCTCGAGCGCAAAACGAGCGAAGCGCCCACCGATGAAGCCACTCGCGCCAGTGACCAGAATCTTCATCGTCACCCCCTACCCTTGATTCTTGTAGTTGCCGCACTCTAGCAGTGCCATTGTCGTAGCGCGCTGTCGGCGGTGGCCATAACTACGACCCGGCGGGCCGCTCACTGGTGCAACGGCACCAGCACCGACGCGGAGTGACGACACAGTTGCTCAGTCAGTTCGCCGAGCAATTCGCCGCCATTGCGCCAGTGGTGCCAATACAACGGCACATCGATGCAGCGCTCGGGCACCAGGTCCACCAGCCTGCCGCTGGTCAGCTCTTCTCGTACCTGCAATTCCGGCACCAGGCCCCAACCGAGGCCGCCTTCGGTCAGGCGCACGAACCCTTCGGACGAGGGGCACAGGTGATAGGCGAAGGCACCCGTGACACCGAGGCTCGCCAGGTAGCGATGCTGCAACTGATCATCCGGGCCGTAGACGATGGCCGGTGCCCGCGCCAGGGTTTCGGCGCTGACGCCAGCGGCAAAATGCCGAGCAATGAAGGCCGGGCTGGCCAGCGCGCGATAACGCATCGCGCCCAGCGCCAGGCTGCGCGCACCCGCCACCGGGCGCTCGGCAGCACACACGCAACCGGCCACTTCACCGGCGCGCATGCGTTTGAGGCCCACTTCCTGATCTTCCACCACCAACTCCATCAGCACTTGCTGGGCGGCGCAGAACTCGGATGTCGCCGTCGCCCACCAGGTCGCCAGGCTGTCGGCGTTGATGGCGATGCGCAGGCGCTCGGGCAAGGCCTGCTCGTCCAGCCCCGGCACCTGGCCCTGCAAGTCACGCTCGAGCAAGCGCACCTGCTGCACGTGGTTGAGCAGGCGTCGGCCGGTTTCGGTAGGCGCCGGTGGCGTCGCGCGCACCAACACCGGCTGGCCGACCCGTGCTTCGAGCAACTTGATGCGCTGCGACACCGCCGACTGCGACAGCCCCAGCACCTGCGCGGCACGTTCGAAGCCAGCCTGCTCCACCACCGCCGCCAGCGCAGCGAGAAGTTTGTAATCGAACAATCGATTTTCCTAATGAGCGATCAGTAATATTGGTTTCTCTTATACATCCGCACGCAGCAGACTCGCCAGCATTCAATCCAATCAGGAGCCTGCCATGTCCGGCGAAACCAACCTCGCGCGCCTGCTGCAGAGCATGACGCCGCGGCTTAATCCCGGTCAGTACGTGTTCTGCTGCGTCCCGACCGAGCATGACTGCAGCGGCCTGCAGCCCATCGCCAGCCTGCGCGAAACCGAAGGCCTGAGCCTGGTGTTACCGCGCGAAGTCGCCGACGCCCATGGCCTGCACTACGACTACGTCGCTGCCTGGATCACCCTTGAGGTGCATTCGTCGCTGGCTGCCGTGGGCCTCACAGCATCCTTCTCTGCCGCCCTGGCGCAGGCGGGAATCAGTTGCAACGTGGTCGCCGGCTTTCATCACGACCATATCTTCGTGCCCAGCGAGCGCGCCGAGCAGGCGCTGTCCACCTTGCGCGCCTTGTCGGCGGCGTCCATACCGGAGTCAGCGTGATGTGGCAGAGCTATAGCAACGGCCTATTGGTGGCCATCGGCCTGATCATGGCCATCGGCGCGCAGAACGCCTTCGTCCTGGCGCAGAGCCTGCGCCGGGAACACCATCTGCCGGTGGCCGCCCTGTGCATCGTCTGCGATGCCCTGCTGGTGGCTGCTGGTGTGTTCGGCCTGGCCACCCTGCTGGCGCAGAGCCCGACCTTGCTGGCCATCGCTCGCTGGGGCGGTGCTGCCTTCCTGCTTTGGTACGGCAGCCAGGCGCTGCTGCGCGCTGCGCGCCCGCAATCACTGCAAGCGGCAGGTAGCGAGCCGCGCTCGCTGCGCGCGGTGCTGCTCGCAGCACTGGCGGTCACCCTGCTCAACCCGCATGTCTATCTGGATACCGTGCTGCTGATCGGCTCGCTCGGCGCCCAGCAACCAGAACCTGGCGCCTATGCCGCAGGAGCTGCCAGCGCCTCCTTTCTCTGGTTTGCCACACTGGCACTTGGCGCCGCCTGGCTTGCGCCCTGGCTGGCCAGGCCACTGACCTGGCGCCTGATCGACCTCGGTGTGGCGGCGATGATGTTCGCAGTGGCGGCGCAGTTGATTCTCGGCGCGCTGTAATCGCGCATAATGCGCCGGGCTAATTACGCCAGGAGCAACAATGGATACCTTGCATGGTATGCGCGTGTTCGTTCAGGTGGTCGAACGTGGCAGCTTCACTGCCGCGGCCCAGGCACTGAATCTGTCCACCGCGCAGGTGTCGCGCCTGATCACCGACCTCGAGCAACATCTCGAGGCACGCCTGCTGCAGCGCACCACGCGGCGCCTGGCGCTGACCGAGACCGGTGAGCGTTACCTCGAGCGCTGCCGGCAGATTCTCGGCCAGATCGACGAAGCCGACGCCGAGGCGCGTGGAGCGCACCGCACCCCAGCGGTCGCCTGCGCGTGCACACCATGACTGGTCTCGGCCTGCAGCACATCACCCCGCTGATCGCCCGCTATGCCGAACATCATCCTCAGGTCGTGGTGGAACTGACCCTGGCCCAGCGCACGCCAGACCTGCTCGAAGACGGCCATGACGTGACCATCGCCTTCGCCCGCGACCTGCCTGACTCGCAACTGGTTGCGCAACGCCTGGGCGCAATCTACAGCGTCATCTGCGCGGCGCCCAGCTATCTGGCTCAATACGGCATTCCCGAACACCCGGCTGACCTGCAACGACATCGTCACCTGCGCCTGACCGACCCGCTGTATCGCGGTCAATGGGATTTCGGTGACGACCAGTTGGAGGCGCTGCCGGCCGAATGCTTCCAGGTCAACGTCGCCGAGGCCTTGGTCAAGGCGGCCCAGGCCGGCATGGGTTTCTGCCTGCTACCCTCCTTCGTCGCCAGCCAGCCGCTGCGTGAGGGGCGCCTGCTGCGCATCCTGCCGCAGCACCGGCTACGCGCACTGAACATCTATGCGATGTATCCATCGCGACGCTTTCTCGATGCCAAGACGCGCACCTGGGTAGAGTTTCTCAAGGCCGAACTGCCGCCGTTACTGCTTGGCGACGAAGCGGTGCTGGACGACGCCCAGCACTGGGCAAGCCCGGAGAAATTGTTGCGCGAAAGGTAATGGTCATTCACTCAAAGCGCGCTTTTTCCGACCTCGATGCCTCACTAGGATGACTTCGAACCCACGAAGAATCCCAAGAGGATCGCTCCAATGAAGAACCTTCTCACTGCCACCGTCCTGTCCCTTTCCACTCTGCTGGCCGCCCAAGCCTGCTTCGCCGAGGAGTCGGCGGCCTTCGTCGCTCATCAACAGGCCCACCAGCAACAGCCGCACGCCACAGCCACCCAGCAGGCGCAAGCCGCGAGCACGCAGAACAGCGATCAGCACGGCTGAACCAGAGCTTACCTGGCGCCGGCCGCGCTCCTGACCGGCGCCCCTCGGGCCGCTGAAACGGCCCTTTTTCCCGCATCGAGGCCATCATGAAACGTATCGCCTGCCTGCTCGCCTTCGGCTGCGCCGCAACCCTGGCACATGCCGAAACGCCCGAGCACTACCACTACGGCATGCACCTGGACATTGCAAAGGTCATCAGCCAGACCCTGCCGCAAGGCTGCGAAGCGGGTGAAGCCCGCATGGTCTATCTGGACTCCAAAGGTGAGCAGCACACGCTTATCTACCAACGTATCGGCGAAAACTGCCGCTACTGACCACCGCACGCACCACACATCCCCGCCTTACCTGGCGCGCACGAACTCGGCACTGAAGCGCCCGCCATCCGGGCGCGTGAAGGTCTCGTACATCCGATCGCCCTCGACCCTCAGTTGCAACTCCTTCGTCGTCCGCACACCGCCGACCCAGTTGGGAAAGGTGGCGCCCTCGACCCGGTTACCGGCGAACCGTCCTTGCTCGTCGACACTGTAAGTGCCAAAGAAGCCGATGCTCGACGCCATGGCACGACGATTTTCTTCGTCGCTGCCGCCGCCGCGCGAATCGGATGCAAAACGCGGCGTATCGCCGTCGGTCAGCACTTCGACGAAGTGCATATCAGGCGTGAACACCAGCATGCCTTGCAGGTTTTCACCGTACGGACGCTCGACTTTTCCATCTGTTTCCAGCGTGGCGGAGACCATACGCCAGGTGCCAACCATCTGGTTGGCAGCGTGAGCCTCGGACTCGCGGGCCATGACGTTCAAGCTCAGCGCCAGCAAACCGACCACCAGTAACGGCCGCGAAAAGTGCCGGCGCCATTGCAGCAGATCGTTCCAGACACAGGCGCGGGTGTTCGATTCGCTCTTCATCAGTCATCTCCTCTAACGATGAAACCGATGGTATGGCGCGAGCAGATCTATGATAAGACGCACCAATACGAACGCCTTAGTGAAGAATTCTCACCAATGAGCAACGCTAGCCTCGCCGATCTCAAGGCCTTCATTCAGGTCGCCCAGCAACGCAGCTTCCAGAAGGCTGCCGACGCCTTGGGGGTATCACGCTCCTCTCTCAGTCACGCAATCAAGGGGCTCGAACAGCGCCTTGGGGTTCGCCTGTTGCACCGCACCACCCGCAGCGTTGCCGTGACAGAGGCAGGAGAACACCTGCTGCAGCGGCTGACGCCACTGCTCCGGGATCTGGACGACGCACTGGATGCCGTCAGCCATGGCCCCGACGAGCTCGCCGGCACCCTACGCATCAACGCCAGCAAGGGCGGCGCGCGCTGGCTTCTCGAACATGTGGTGCCGACGTTCCTGCAACGCCATCCCCATGTGGAGCTCGACCTGGTCAGCGAGGGCAGGCTGGTGGATATCGTCGCCGAGGGCTTCGACGCCGGCGTGCGCCTGGCCGAGTCAGTCCCTCAGGACATGGTGGCAGTGCCCTTCGGCGGCGAGGTGCGCTTCGTCACCGTGGCCTCACCTACCTATCTCGCCACCTTTGGGCGTCCTGGCACACCTGACGAGCTGCGCGTTCATCGCTGCATCCGCCAGCGCATGCCCAGCGGCAAGCGCTATCGCTGGGAGTTCGAGCGCGGCACGCAGCACCTCGCGCTCGACGTACCAGGCGCATTGAGCCTGGACGATAACGACCTGCTGATCGAAGCGGCCTGCGCCGGCCAGGGCATCGCCTACGTCCCCCAGGCCTTCGCTCGCCAGGCGCTGGAGAGCGGCAAGCTGGTGCTACTTCTCGAAGACTGGACACCACCATGCCCCGGCCTGTGCCTCTACTACTCCAGCTATCGCCACGTTCCGGCGCCACTGCAGGCGTTCATCGCCATCCTCCGCGAGCAGGGATAGCGCAGCCCGCTTCCGACGACCGGGAGCCACACTGCTGCAATCCCGCGGTCTATGCTGAACAGGTGTAACTCAGTCGCGATCGTGATCGACGCCTTGACCGTCCCAGCGCGGAGCACCCGCACAAGGGGTAGCACCAAGGTTGCACCATGATGACGCAGCATATCGGTACGCTGGATAACACGAGCGCGCGCTAGCGCGCCAACGTCCACGCTGCGAGATGCACTCATGCTCTGAAACTGCCATATCCAGGCGCTATAGCGGCAGACACCTGGACAAAATTAACGTCCGTCGGGATGCCGAGCTAATTGGTTGCACCTAGTTGCACCAAGCACCGAAGCGGGTTTAATCTCCCGCAGCTTTTTTGTTGCCCGCCATTCATGGCGGCACCGCTTCGGGCCGTCGCAAGCGACGTCAAAAACTGCTCCGGCAGTTTTTACCGTGCATAACCTGACAATAAGTAGGACTCTTCCATGGCTACCACCACTCTTGGCGTAAAACTCGACGATGCCACCCGCGAACGCCTGAAAAAGGCCGCCGCGCAGATCGACCGCACGCCGCACTGGATGATCAAGCAGGCGATCTTCAATTATCTGGAGCAAGTCGAGAGTGGCCTGACGCCCGCCGAGCATGCCGGCCTGGCCGCTGCCGCCGGTGAGGAAGCGCTGGAGTCGCTGAGCGAGCAAGGTCTGCAGGTGTTCCTCGATTTCGCCGAGAGCATCCTCCCGCAGTCGGTGCTGCGCGCCGCCATCACCAGTGCCTACCGCCGCCCGGAAACCGAAGTGGTGCCGATGCTGCTGGAGCAAGCGCGCCTGAACAAGGAACAAGCCGAGGCCTCGCAGAAGCTGGCCCTGGGGATTGCCGAGAAGCTGCGCAACCAGAAGAACGCCAGCGGCCGTCAGGGCCTGGTGCAAGGCCTGCTGCAGGAGTTCTCGCTGTCGTCGCAGGAAGGCGTGGCGCTGATGTGCCTGGCCGAAGCCCTGCTGCGCATCCCGGACAAGGCCACCCGCGATGCGCTGATCCGCGACAAGATCGCCAACGGCAACTGGAGCCAGCACCTCGGCCAGAGCCCGTCGATGTTCGTCAACGCCGCGAGCTGGGGCCTGCTGATCACCGGCAAACTGGTGTCGACCCACACCGAAGCCGGCATGACCTCGGCGCTCAACCGCATCATCGGCAAGAGCGGCGAGCCGGTGATCCGCAAGGGCGTGGACATGGCCATGCGCCTGATGGGCGAGCAGTTCGTCACCGGCGAAACCATCGCCGAAGCCCTGGCCAACGCCTCCACCCTGGAAGCCATGGGCTTCCGCTACTCCTACGACATGCTCGGTGAAGCCGCGCTGACCGAGGAAGACGCCAAGCGCTACCTGGCCTCCTACGAGCAGGCCATCCACGCCATCGGCAAAGCCTCCCACGGTCGCGGCATCTACGAAGGCCCGGGCATCTCGATCAAACTGTCCGCCCTGCACCCGCGCTACAGCCGCGCCCAGTACGAGCGCGTGATGGACGAGCTGTACCCGACCCTGCTGGGCCTGACCCAACTGGCCAAGCAGTACGACATCGGCCTCAACATCGACGCCGAGGAAGCCGACCGCCTGGAGCTGTCGCTGGACCTGCTCGAGCGCCTGTGCTTCGAACCGAGCCTCGCTGGCTGGAACGGCATCGGCTTCGTCATCCAGGCCTACCAGAAGCGCTGCCCGTACGTGATCGACTACGTCATCGACCTGGCCAAGCGCAGCCGCCATCGCCTGATGATCCGCCTGGTGAAAGGCGCCTACTGGGACAGCGAGATCAAGCTGGCCCAGGTCAACGGCCTGGAAGGCTATCCGGTGTACACCCGCAAGCCGTACACCGACGTGTCCTACCTGGCCTGCGCACGCAAGCTGCTGGCCGCGCCGGAAGCGATCTACCCGCAGTTCGCCACCCACAACGCCCACTCGCTGTCGGCCATCTACCAGTTGGCCGGGCAGAACTACTACCCGGGTCAGTACGAATTCCAGTGCCTGCACGGCATGGGCGAGCCGCTGTACGAGCAGGTCGTTGGCAAGATCGCCGACGGCAAGCTGAACCGCCCGTGCCGCATTTACGCGCCAGTGGGCAGCCATGAAACCCTGCTGGCCTACCTGGTGCGCCGCCTGCTGGAAAACGGCGCCAACACCAGCTTCGTCAACCGCATCGCCGACCACAGCATCTCGCTGAAAGATCTGGTGCTCGACCCGGTGCTGCAGGTCGAGCAGATGGCCGCGCAGGAGGGCGCCATCGGCCTGCCGCATCCGCGCATCGCCCTGCCGCGTGACCTGTATGGCAAAGACCGGGTCAACTCGTCGGGCCTGGATCTGGCCAACGAACACCGCCTTGGCTCGCTGTCCTCGGCGCTGCTGTCGACCGCCAACCACAGCTATCTGGCCGAGCCGATGCTCGGTTGTGATGGCGTCAATCCGGGCGAGCCGGAGCCAGTGCGCAATCCAGCCGATCACCGTGACCTGGTCGGCCATGTACGCGAAGCCAGCGTCAAGGATGTCGACAGCGCCATCCTCTGCGCCCTGGCCAGCGGCCAGATCTGGCAGTCCACCCTGCCCGCCGAACGCGCCGCCGTGCTGGAGCGCGCCGCCGACCTGATGGAAGCCGAGCTGCAGCAATTGATGGGCCTGCTGGTGCGCGAGTCCGGCAAGACCTTCGCCAACGCCATCGCCGAAGTGCGCGAGGCGGTGGACTTCCTGCGTTACTACGCGATCCAGGCACGCAGCTTCGGCAATGACAGCCACCGCCCGCTGGGCCCGGTGGTGTGCATCAGCCCGTGGAACTTTCCCCTGGCGATCTTCAGTGGCCAGGTGGCCGCTGCACTGGCCGCCGGCAACACCGTGCTGGCCAAGCCGGCGGAACAGACGCCGCTGATCGCTGCGCAAGCCGTGCGTATTCTGCTCGAGGCCGGCGTACCGGCTGGCGCCGTACAACTGCTGCCGGGTCGTGGCGAAACCGTCGGCGCGCGCCTGGTGGGTGACGAGCGTGTGCGCGGGGTGATGTTCACCGGTTCCACCGAAGTGGCCGGCATCCTTCAGCGCAACATCGCCGGTCGCCTGGATGCCCAGGGCCGCACCATCCCGCTGATCGCCGAAACCGGCGGCCTCAACGCCATGATCGTCGACTCCTCGGCACTGACCGAGCAGGTGGTGATGGACGTCGTCGCTTCCGCCTTCGACAGCGCCGGCCAGCGCTGCTCGGCGCTGCGCGTGCTATGCGTGCAGGACGACGTAGCCGACCGTGTGCTGACCATGCTCAAGGGCGCCATGGCCGAATACAGCCTCGGCAACCCCGAGCGTCTGAACACCGACATTGGCCCGGTGATCGACGCCGAAGCCAAGGCCGGCATCGATACCCACATCGCCAAGCTGCGCGAGAAAGGCCGCAAGGTCACCCAACTGGCGCGCGTCAACGGTGAGGAGATCAAGCGCGGCACCTTCGTCGTGCCGACCCTGATCGAGCTGGACAGCTTCGACGAGATGAAGCGCGAGATCTTCGGCCCAGTGCTGCACGTGGTGCGCTACCAGCGCGCGGACCTGGGCAAGCTGCTGCAGCAGATCAACGACAGCGGCTACGGCCTGACCCTCGGCGTGCACACGCGCATCGACGAGACCATCGCCCAGGTGGTCAGCACCGCCAAGGTCGGCAACCTGTACGTGAACCGCAACATGGTCGGCGCCGTGGTCGGCGTGCAGCCGTTCGGTGGCGAAGGCCTGTCCGGCACCGGCCCGAAAGCCGGTGGCCCGCTGTACCTGTTCCGCCTGCTGTCGACCCGTCCCCAGGAGGCCGTCGCCCAGTATCTGCAACAGGCCGAGGTGCAGGCCCTGCCGGTTCCGAGCGAGCTGGACAAGGTGCGCAGCGCCTTTGACGAATGGGCAGGCAAGCAGGAGCCGGCCATTGCCGCGCTGTTCGAGCAGTACCGCACACTGTCGCAGAGCTACAGCAGCCACACGCTCACCGGCCCGACCGGCGAGCGCAACAGCTACACCCTGCTGCCGCGTGAGCACGTGCTGAACCTGGCCGACGAGCGCGGCGACCTGCTGGCGCAACTGGCTGCCACCCTGGCGGTGGGCAGCCGGGCGATCTGGCTGGAGAGCCAGCGCGCGCTGTACAGCGAACTGCCGAAGGAGGTGCAGAAGCACATCCAGCTGGTGACCGACTGGAACAGCGTCGACGTGGAGCTGGACGCCATCCTGCACCACGGCGACTCCGACCAGCTGCGCGCAGTCAGCGAGCAGGCAGCGCAGCGCAAGGGCGCCATCGTCGGTGTACACGGCCTGAACAAGGGCGAGACCGACATCGCTCTGGAACGTCTGCTGGTGGAACACGCCCTGAGCGTCAACACCGCTGCGGCTGGCGGCAACGCCAGCCTGATGACCATCGGCTGATCGCAGCCGATAACACCGCGGAAAGCTGGATGAAAGCTTTCCGCGGCATGCTGTAACCACATGACGCAACTGCCTGCAGGGGCTACCCGCCCGGCGTCATGCTCCTCCCTTTGACCTTCGGGTCTGCGCCAGCTTATCCGGCCGACGCGTCGAGCGGGGCCAACCGCCCCGCCCATCCCCTTTCCCCGCTAGCGACTCCATCGCAACTGGCCATCATTGCGGAACAGAAAGTTCGGTCTATGTTGATTGGACTGGCGCCTCCCCGTGCCAGACAGAGCAGCAGTCCTGACGCTCATCAGGTGCTCGACAACGCCTGGAACAAGGATGTGCGTTGACGAATCCTGACCATTGATTCAAATCAGGATGCTGTGCTCGCCAAACGCGCTCAATACCTATGTCCCCTTGTGACACGGAGGTAATTGAGATGTCTGACTCGACGCAAAAACTCCGCCTCGGCGCGCTGATCGCGCTGGTCGTCGGCTCCATGGTCGGCGGCGGTATCTTCTCGCTACCGCAAAACATCGCCGCCAGCGCCAGCGCCGGTGCCACCCTGATCGGCTGGCTGATCACCGGGGTCGGCATGCTGACCCTGGCCTTCGTGTTCCAGGCCCTGGCCAATCGCAAGCCCGAACTCGACGGCGGGGTGTACGCCTACGCCAAGGCCGGCTTCGGCGACTACATGGGTTTCTCCTCGGCCTGGGGCTACTGGATCAGCGCCTGGATCGGCAACGTCAGCTACATGGTGCTGCTGTTTTCCACGTTGGGTTATTTCTTCCCGGTATTCGGCGAGGGCAATACATTGCCCGCCGTGATCTGTGCATCAGTACTGCTCTGGTTGCTGCACTTCCTGGTGCTGCGCGGGATCAAGGAAGCGGCGTTCATCAACACCGTCACCACCATTGCCAAGATGCTGCCGCTGGCACTGTTCATCATCATCGCCGCCATCGCCTTCAAGCTCGACGTGTTCACCAGCGACTTCTGGGGCCGCGGCAATACCGAGCTGGGCAGCGTGATGGATCAGGTGCGCAACATGATGCTGGTCACCGTCTGGGTGTTCATCGGCATCGAAGGCGCGAGCATCTTCT
This sequence comes from Pseudomonas sp. YY-1, assembly GCF_002843095.1. Taxonomy (NCBI): domain Bacteria; kingdom Pseudomonadati; phylum Pseudomonadota; class Gammaproteobacteria; order Pseudomonadales; family Pseudomonadaceae; genus Pseudomonas; species Pseudomonas sp. YY-1. The sequence goes on from NZ_PJLX01000022.1 coordinate 71,091, forward strand.
CCGCCCGTGCCGAGAAGCGCAGCGATGTCGGCAAGGCCACGGTGATCGGTTTCGTCGGTGTGCTTCTGCTGCTGGTTCTGGTCAATATCCTGTCCCAAGGCATCATGGCCCAAGCCGAACTGGCCGGGTTGAAGAACCCATCCATGGCCGGCGTGCTGGAGCAGGTGGTCGGCCCCTGGGGTGCACAGTTGATTTCGATCGGCCTGATCGTCTCACTGGCAGGCGCCTTGCTGTCCTGGACGCTGCTGTGCGCCGAGATTCTCTTCGCCAGCGCCCGCGACCACACCATGCCGGCGTTCCTGCGCAAGGAGAACGCCAACCACGTTCCGGCCAACGCGCTGTGGCTGTCCAACGGGCTGATCCAGCTGTTCCTGATCATCACCCTGTTCAGCGCCTCCACCTACCTCAGCCTGCTGTACCTGGCCACCTCGATGATCCTGGTGCCGTACTTCTGGTCCAGCGCCTACGCGGTATTGCTGGCGGTACGCGGCGAGACCTACGAGAACGCGGCCGGTGAGCGCAACAAGGATCTGCTGATCGCCGCCATCTCCACCCTTTACGCGGTGTGGCTGGTGTATGCCGCCGGCGTGCAGTACCTGCTGCTCTCGGCGCTGCTCTATGCCCCTGGCGCGATCCTCTTCGCCAAGGCCAAGCACGAACTGGGACAGCCCATTTTCACCAGCGTCGAGAAAATCATTTTCGCCGCCGTCCTGATCGGTGCCGCCATCGCCGCCTACGGGCTGTATGACGGTTTCCTGAGTCTGTAAGAGAAGGAGTTCGACATGTCCAAGAAAGCCCTCGGCGTTTATTCCGAAGCCGGCAAACTGCACAAGGTGATGGTCTGTTCGCCAGGCCTCGCCCACCTGCGTCTAACCCCCGCCAACTGCGACGAACTGCTGTTCGACGATGTGATCTGGGTATCCCAGGCCAAGCGCGACCACTTCGACTTCATGACCAAGATGCGCGAACGCGGCGTCGAAGTGGTGGAGATGCACAACCTGCTGGAAGAGACCGTCAGCGACCCCAACGCGCTGAAATGGATTCTCGACCGCAAGATCACCCCCAACAGCGTCGGCCTCGGCCTGCAGAATGAAGTGCGCGCCTTCATCGAAGAACTGGAGCCACGCAAGATCGCCGAGTTCCTCATAGGTGGCGTATCCGGCGCCGATCTGGTCAAGCACAAGGACTCCGAGGCTGCGAAGATGTTCAACGCCTACCTCGGCGAAGCCAGCTTCATCTTCCCGCCGCTGCCCAACACCCAGTTCACCCGCGACACCACCTGCTGGATCTACGGCGGCGTCACCTTGAACCCGATGTACTGGCCAGCGCGCCGCCAGGAAACCCTGCTCGCCAGCGCCATCTACACCTTCCACCCGGACTTCGCCAATGAGCCCTTCGAGATCTGGTACGGCGACCCGGACCAAGAGCACGGCTCAGCCACCCTGGAAGGCGGTGACGTCATGCCCATCGGCAATGGCACAGTGTTGATCGGCATGGGCGAACGCAGCTCGCACCAGGCCATCGGCCAGGTAGCGCGCGCACTGTTTGCCAAGGGCGCGGCCGAGCGGGTCGTGGTCGCTGGCCTGGGCCGCTCCCGCGCCGCCATGCACCTGGACACCGTATTCAGTTTCTGCGACCGCGACCTGGTGACCATCTTCCCGGAAGTGGCCAACAGCATCGTGCCCTTCACCCTGCGTCCGGACGAGAGCCGCCCAGGCGGCATCGACGTACGCCGCGAGGACAAACCCTTCGTCGATGTGGTCGCCGAATCCCTCAACCTGAAAAAACTGCGTGTAGTGGAAACCGGTGGCGACGCCTACGAGGCCGAGCGCGAGCAGTGGGACGACGGCAACAACGTGGTCTGCTTGGAGCCGGGCGTGGTCATCGGCTACGACCGCAA
>NZ_PJLX01000023.1:0-35306 GCF_002843095.1 Pseudomonas sp. YY-1
CCAGGGCGCCAACGTCACCTACATCGACCCCGGCTCCTCGCAGATCGGTCACAAGGAGTCGATGAAGGACACCGCTCGCGTGCTCGGACGCATGTACGACGCCATCGAGTATCGCGGCTTCAAGCAGGAGATTGTCGAGGAACTGGCCACCTACGCCGGCGTGCCGGTGTTCAACGGTCTGACCGACGAGTACCACCCCACGCAGATGCTCGCCGACGTGCTGACCATGCGCGAGCACAGCGACAAGCCGCTGCACGACATCGCCTACGCCTACCTCGGCGATGCGCGCAACAACATGGGCAACTCGCTGCTGCTGATCGGCGCCAAGCTCGGCATGGACGTGCGCATCGCCGCGCCCAAGGCGCTGTGGCCGAGCGCCGAACATGTCGCCGCCTGCAAGAAATTCGCCGAGGAAAGCGGCGCCCGCCTGCTGCTCACTGAAGACCCGAAGGAAGCGGTCAAGGGCGTCGACTTCGTCCACACCGACGTCTGGGTGTCGATGGGCGAGCCGGTGGAAGCCTGGGGTGAACGCATCCAGGAACTGCTGCCGTACCAAGTCAACGCCGAAATCATGAAGGCCGCCGGCAACCCGCGGGTGAAGTTCATGCACTGCCTGCCGGCCTTCCACAACAGCGAAACCAAGGTCGGCAAGCAGATCGCCGAACAGTATCCGCACCTGAAGAACGGCATCGAAGTGACCGAGGACGTCTTCGAGTCGCCATGGAACATCGCCTTCGAGCAGGCGGAAAACCGCATGCACACCATCAAGGCGATTCTGGTCGCGACCCTGGCCGACATCTAAACCGTAGCCCGGATGCAATCCGGGGCAATCGCCCCCTCGCCATCCCCGGATTGCATCCGGGCTACGAACGAGAACAAGGAGCAACCATCATGCGACTCGTCATCGCCCTGGGCGGCAACGCCCTGCTTCGTCGCGGCGAAGCCATGACCGCGGAAAACCAGCGTGAAAATGTACGTATCGCCTGTGAGCAGATAGCCAAGGTTGCAGGCGGAAACGAGCTGGTGATCGCTCACGGCAACGGCCCACAAGTCGGCCTGCTGGCCCTGCAGGGCAATGCCTTCGACGCCGCCAATCCTTACCCGCTGGATGTACTCGGCGCCGAAACTGAAGGCATGATCGGCTACATGATCGAGCAGGAGCTGGGCAACCTGCTGCCGTTCGAGGTGCCCTTCGCCACCATCCTCACCCAGGTCGAAGTGGACAGCGCCGATCCAGCGTTCAAGAAACCAACCAAACCTATAGGCCCGGTCTACGCCAAGGAAGAAGCCGAACGCCTGGCCGCCGAGAAAGGCTGGAGCATCGCCCCGGACGGTGACAAGTTCCGCCGCGTCGTGGCCAGCCCACGGCCACAACGCATCTTCGAAATTCGCCCGATCAAATGGCTGCTGGAAAAAGGCAGCGTGGTGATCTGCGCCGGTGGCGGCGGTATTCCCACCATGTACGACGGCAACAAATTGCATGGCGTGGAGGCGGTGATCGACAAGGATCTGTGCTCGTCACTGCTCGCCGAACAGCTCAACGCCGACCTGCTGGTAATCGCCACCGACGTCGACGCCACCTATATCGACTGGGGCAAGCCGACGCAGAAATCCATCGCCGAAGCTCACCCCGACGAGCTGGACAAACTCGGCTTTGCCGCCGGCTCCATGGGGCCGAAGGTGCAAGCCGCCTGCGAGTTCGCCCGCAACACTGGCAGCACGGCGGTGATCGGCTCGCTGGAAAATATCGAGGCCATCGTCCAGGGCAAATCCGGTACCCGGATCAGCCTGGATTACAGCGCCATCGCCTATCGCTGAAGGAGAGATGCCAACATGTTCGAGCCCGGCCATCTGCATCGCGATAACTTGGACAAACTCGAGACAATCTAGAGGGCTACGAGGTTCACTTGGTTTTCACCAGTATGCTTCGACTCTACATCTCAGCCTTGCGACCGACTAATCTCCCAGAACACTCTGCCATGGCGCATGGGTCACTGCAATTTGCTGCCCGAGTCGTTGTTCGATGATGGGGTTCACGGCATTAGGCTGAATCCCTTACCGTCATCGAGCACGGCGTAACGTCCACTGGCGAGCAGACGCTACGCCGTAGATGCCTATCACGCGCCGATCATCAAGGATTGGTCGGTGCTCTAACCCCGTTTCGGCGGCGATCTCGAGAGCGAACTGGGTTCGCTCTCGATTGCGCAACGTCGCCTGCAGGTTACGCGTCAGGATTACACGACGACCTTGAACTGCTCAGGCGTCTCAGCGCGCGAAGATCTTCTGGAACCCAAATGCCACCAGTGCCCCACCGGCCCAACCGTTCATAGCCCGATACGCAGGTAGCCATCACGAAAGGCCAACGTGCCGAAAATCCAAACGAGCCCGATTTGCCAACCTAGGAGTAGCACTCTAGTCAGCAGGAGAGTGATCGGGTAGAACCAGAGCGGAAAGGCGGCCGGGAATATGGCGGCGAAAGAGCTAGAAGTCGCGCTGACTTCAAAACTGAGCAGCAGCTACCGAAAACAACGCAAGATTCGCTTCCCGGTTTGAGACAACTCATTCGGGACGCTCCGTCGGGCCGCAGAATCGAAGTCCAAAGGAACAGCTGGTTCATAGCCTCTCACTAGGTATAGTGCGGATTCCACGGTCATCTGGCCACCCATTCCATAAGCATCTGACCACCGATTCCACGGTGATCCGGCCACTGATTCCACGGCCATCCGGCCACTCAACCGGGCAGGCAGTAACGCAGGATTTCTTCACTACCATCGACCTCTTTTTCGAAGCAGAGAGGTCGTCGTGGAGCGTTTATCCATGCGTAAGATTCGCGAAGTACTTCGTCTCAAGTTCGAGGTCGGGCTATCGGCTCGCCAGATTGCAGTCAGTGTGCAGGTCGGTCGTGTCACCGTCGGCGATTACCTCAACCGCTTTGCCGCCAGCGGTCTAGCCTGGCCCTGTTCGTTGTCCGATTCCGAACTGGAGCAGCAGCTGTTCCCGCCACCGCCGGCGGTACCCTCCGAACAACGACCGCTGCCTGATTGGTCTTGGGTGCATGCCGAGCTGCGTCGCCCCGGCGTGACCCTGGCGCTGCTCTGGCAGGAGTACCGCCTGAACCAGCCGCAGGGTTTTCAGTACAGCTGGTTCTGCGAGCACTACCGGGCCTGGCAGGGCAAGCTGGACGTGGTGATGCGCCAGGAGCATCGCGTCGGCGAGAAGTTGTTCGTCGACTACGCCGGGCAGACGGTGCCGGTTATCGACCGCCACAGCGGCGAGATCCGCCGGGCGCAGGTGTTCGTCGCGGTGCTTGGCGCGTCCAGCTACACCTTCGCCGAAGCCACCTGGTCGCAGCAGCTGCCGGACTGGCTAGGCTCGCATACCCGTTGCTTCGCCTTCCTCGGCGGCGTGCCGGAGATCGTGGTGCCGGACAACCTGCGCAGCGCGGTAAGCAAGGCCCATCGTTACGAGCCGGACATCAACCCCAGCTACCGCGACCTTGCCGAGCACTACGGAGTGGCGGTGGTGCCGGCGCGGGCGCGTAAGCCGCGCGACAAGGCCAAGGCCGAAGTCGGCGTGCAGGTGGTCGAGCGCTGGATCCTCGCGGCCCTGCGCAACCGTCAGTTCTTCTCCTTGGATGAACTCAACAGCGCCATCTCCGTGTTGCTGGAGCGGCTCAATCGCCGCCCGTTTCGCAAGCTGCCGGGCTCCCGGCACTCGGCCTTCGAGGCTCTGGATCGTCTGGCGCTGCGCCCCTTGCCGGTGCAACCCTACGTCTACGCCGAGTGGAAGAAGGCGCGGGTGGCTTCATCGACCAGCCAATCACTTGGCGCGAAAACAGATCCAGTACCACCACCAAGTACAACCAACCCTCATAGGTGCGGATGTAAGTGATGTCGGTGACCCAGACCTTGTTCGGTTCACTGACGTTGAACTTCCGCTCCAGACGGTTGGGCGAGGCCACAGTCGGCTTGCCACCATAGTACCCGGGGCGCCGACGATAACCGGTCTGCGAGCGCAGTCCCTCTCCCCGCATCAGGCGAGCCACGCGGTGCCGACCACAAGACTCGCCCAGCTCACGCAGGTCGTCGTGGATCTTGCGGTAGCCGTAGACCCCGCCGCTTTCCAACCAGGCATGCTTGATCAATCCGAGCAGACGCTGATCCTCCTTGGCGCGTGCAGATTTCGGCTCGGCCAGCCAGGCGTAGTAACCGCTGGGATGTACCTGGAGGGTCTGGCAGAGGCGCCGCACCGGGTACTCCACCGACAGCTTGCTGATAACGGCGTACTTCAGCCGGACTCCTTGGCAAAGTACGCGGCGGCCTTTTTTAGGATGTCTCGCTCTTCGGTCACTCGCTTGAGTTCAGCGCGCAAACGACGCAGTTCGGCTTGCTGATCATCTACCTGCTGCCGCTGTACTTGGGGCTTGCTGTAGCGCTTTACCCAGGCGTACAGGCTATGCGCGGACACACCTAGACGCTCTGCCACATCGGCAACACGCAAGCCGCGCTCAGTGATGTGCTTGACCGCTTCGATCTTGAATTCTTCGGGGTAACGCTGGTTGCTCATGGCACCTCCTGATGGGCCTCATTATGAGGCTTGGAGGTGTCTACGAAACTAGGGGCGATTCAGATCTCGCAGCTCGCGACGTCAAGAAAGTGTTGAGCCTGACAGAGCGCTCAGCGACGAACTGAAATGACCAAGCGGCGTAAATCATAAGATTTCGCCGCTTTACCATTCACTGGCCTGGCCCAACCTCTCCGACCAGCCAGCCCCAGCGAGCACCTCGCGATGACCTGAGCCAGTCTCTGCTCAGCATTCGATCTCCAATCGTTCCAACAGGTACTTCAAAGCTGTCTTTTCTCCTTTGGACAGGTTCAGACGGCCGGAAGCAATCTTGGTCAAGGCACTAATGTTCTTGGGTGATGCAATCCCATTCTTCTGCGCCTGGGTGATGATGTCGTTCGCGCGGGGCACCAAGCCAAACAGGGCAACATCGAAGTCAACCTCGAGATTCATGGCTCCTTCGCGGCTTCCCTGTCGTGCTTCGTCACAGTATTCCTCGATCGAAACACCAAACTGGGCGGCGGTTTCGCTTGGTACGCCAACCTTGCCCCTCACATACTGCTCCCAGCAGAAATCCCGCTTGGCGAACTCTGAGATGTTCCTGACATTGTCCGGCGGGGATCTCAGAATGTCTGCCACCAGACGGGCCTGCTCTAGCATCCATCCAAGCAGTGCTGAGGGAACACTCTGCTCTCGCCATATCCTATCCAGATCCAACTGCTGGGCCTTTGCTCGGAACCCGTCAGCGCAGGCTGCAATCGTGTACGTGACAATTTGAGCTTTATAGCCTCGGTCTGCTTGGTACCACGACGAGTTCTGCACGGCTTCATCAAGGTCAATGAAGAGCAATGCTTTAGCCATGGCCCGACGGAACCAGGTTTCACTGAGCGAGGATCCATCTCCGAGCTTCGCGAGCACCGATGTCGTGTAGCGGTTGAAGCATTTCTGGGCGCCCTCACTGACATGTTGGGGGCGCCCATCGAAGGAAAGCTCGTACTTCGCAAGGTCGGTCTTTGTCACGAGACGTGTCTTGGGATACATCAACTCAAGCTTCTTGCGCTCAGACGGCGTCTTGTACGAGAAGAGATTCTTGTACTGGCCTCTAGCACGTTCATAGAACCATTTGCTGCTGTGAAGCTCGCCCGCTTTCTGGGGAACGGACACCTCTTTGGAGAAGCGTTCAATTCGGATCTGTACCGGACTGTTAGAGGCAAGATCAGCCAGCGAAACCTTGTTTTGTGTGTTGGCGTATTCGGAGATTCGGGGAACCACATCGGCTAACCGATCCTCCTCCACTACGGACAGCTTGACCTGAACGTAAACATGATCAAGGTTCCTGCCCAAACCATCGCGAGCATAGAGCAGAGACGCAGTGGTTTGCCCTCCGTTTACAACTTGGAAATCCTTGATGTGGGAAATAGCCAATGCACCGCTGGGGAGCCTTCGCGTCTGTACGGAGGACGCCGTAGCCGTTACGCCATTGTTGTACGCAAAGAACATCCCGGGCTCTTCCGCGATGGTGCGCAGAATGCCTTTGTTGACACCGGTCTTTGCCTGCAGGTACGTCCTGACGTTCTGCTCGAGTAGGCGATTACCAAATGCGGCGAAGACCTTGGCCAGTACCGAGCAGTCCCCAGCCAAATCTTCCAAGATCGTCGGGCTCCCGCTCATCCTGTGGATTGGCACTGGCGGGGCGCATGGCGATCTTTAGCGTCTCCAAGTCCATGCCAGTCCCGTCGTCACGGATCCTTACGACAACATCACTCTCCTCGGGCTCGAACGAGATATCCACCCGAGAGGCCTTGGCCTTGATGCTATTGTCGATTAAGTCCGCGAGAGCTGCCGCTAGGTCGTAGTTACCAAAACTTCGTGCGGTCGCCATCAGGTCCCTTGCCTGGGGCGGATTCGTTATCCTCAATTCCCTCTCCTCAGCCCATACCACCGGGCAATATGGCAACAAGCCACTACAACATTATCCTTAGCCATAGTACGGGTACGAGACTATCCAGATTCATGGCAAATGGCCACTTCCTAGCCGCGCCCTTTTCTGCACCGGGTTGCATCGGAGATAGAGCCAATGCCCGCTACTGGATGCTTTGAGCCTGCCGCATCAGACTGGATGCCGGCCATAGTCGACTACCACAGCTTATGATCTCAGCTCGTAGCTGACCTTGCCTGTAGGTCGGCCACACCGACTACGATCATGAAGCTGGAGAAATTAAATGTGTAGACAGTAGGACTGAAAATCCTACGCACCAGTGAGACAGATTACGCTGGCAATACCGCCCTCCCCCACGCCACCAGCCTGGAATCAGGGGAGGGAGGCGGCTCGGGCTAATGATTGATCAACGACCCCTGATCGCCCGCAGCAGCGAGGCTGCTCAGGACATAGCTTTATTCCCCCTCATCATCTGGTGCAGAGGCCTCCATGCGCCGCCCGTAGAACCCTACCCAATCCACGTCACCAAACTCCTTGCGCAGCAGCCCTTTCAAAAAGGCATGCCACTCGTTGAGGGCCGCAGCCTTCTCGTCAAAGTACGCATAGCGATCATAGATTGCGTCCACCGACAGATCCTTGTGGTTGAGAATGCGACTGCGCACCTCCTTACCCAAGCCATGCTTTGACATGTGCGTAGTCGCGGTGCGGCGCAAATCGTGCACCGTAGGCCGCGGATAGCCGTCCGCGACACGCAACAGGCTCTCCTCTTCAACGCGCTCCGGATCCTTCACATAGTCATCGTAGAAGCGGCGCATCGCGCGGTTGAGAGACGGTTGAGTCTGCGGCTTGGTAGGCCACCGCCCTGGAAACACATACTGCCCAGGACCGGGCAGCTTTTTACTATCCATCCAGCGCTCAGGGTCATTCGACATCACTTTCTGGATCTGCTGCTCGCGCAGATATTTCAGAATGCTCAACACATCGTCCGAGAGCGGGATGGCAATGGGGTTGTTGTTCTTCTCGAACTTGCCACTGCGATCCCAGATCCGGTCTTCGAGGTCAAAGTCGACCCAGCGCATGGCCACGATGCGCCCGGAGCGCTGCGCCAGCATCAGACTCAGCAACAGAGCAAAGCGCGTGCTTTGAGTAAGCGAGGCTCCTGCCAACTGGTGCAGGAACCAAACCAGTTCGTGACGGTTAAGACTGCGTTCGCGCGGCGTTTCCTTGGCCACCTTCTTGATCTGTACCAAAGGTGTGGCATCGAGAATCTCGCGCTCGACGCAGAAGTTGAACATTTTGCGGATCACAGCCAACAGACGGTTGGCCTGCACCGGGGCGGTCTTGGCCTTGTCATCAAGCAACGCCACCACCTGTTTGCGCCTGACATCACCAATTTTGGCCCTGCCCAGGTGGGGCACAAACTCAGTGCGCAGCATGCGCTCATCCTCACGCCACGACTTCTTGTTGGCCCGGGCCCAGTCCAGATAGCTTTCAACGGCCTCCTCAAAAGTCGGGCTCGTACGGTACTCGACCAACTCGACAATCTTCTTTTGCCCGGGATCGATCCCCTGCTTGAGCAGTTCAGCGGCCTGTGCGGCCTTGGCGCGCGCCTCGGCGAGTGACAAATCGGGATATTGCCCGATGGTCAGGCGCCGTGAAGCGCCGTGAAAGCTGTATAGCCAGATGAAACTTTTGCATGTTTTGTTGACCCTGACCCCAAATGTACCGTGACCGGACGTCGGGGGATCAAGGTATTCTGTACGGCCTTTTTGCGGATCAAACTTGAGCCGTTTGAGGGTGTGCTCATTCATAGCTGCGCGTGCATTCATACCAAAATCCTGACCGTTTCTGGGGTAGGCTTGGGGTAGGATTATAGCGCTTGGGGTAGGCCTGGGGTAGGAATTTGACTACTTATTGAACAGCGCGTATATTCGCTGCCGAAAGCCAGCAATTACGCGAATACCTAGCTAATTCAGGCATTTAAAATAACTCTTGCATGGAAATATTTTCCATACAGGCTGTGAATAAAAGGTGTGTGCCACTGACTTGTAATCAGTAGGTCCCGGGTTCGACTCCTGGTGCCGGCACCATCTACATCAAGCCGTTACGGGCTTTGGAACTCCCTAAACCCGCAATCAGATGTTCCCGAGTTAGAGTTTCGGTACAGTCCCGTACCGAGCACATCTCGGAGTGCATATTGTCACCCCGCCCACTCTGGCACCTAGAAAGCAGTGATCCGTAATACCAACTGGCCAGCCTCTACCAAAGAGCGCGACGCCGAAGACTGGTCGCGCCGCCCCTAAGACCGCTGAATCTGAAGCAGGTAGCGCAAAGGTGCTCACACCGCGCCACGGCAAATACTCGAAGCTCTGCTTCCGATGCTCTTACCGACCACAGAGACTCTCGACTGGCTGAGCGCAGCCGGCGCGAAACCCTAGGGTTTTCCTGAAGAATATTTTCCGCTTCTGGTGAAAGACACCAACCCCAGTACCCGCGCTTCCCGATGAAGCAGATGCTCTTTGCCGATGCCGAACACGCCGCTAAGCCCATGCAGGCTCGCAAAGAACTGACCCTAATCGAGATGGATCAGGTAGTACCATGGAAGAGGTGATTGCCCTGATCGATCCCCCACAATCACCAAGGGTGAAAGTGGCCGCCCGGCCTATCGCTGGTACCTGCGCTACGTGTACACCCGATGCAGAATTGGTTCGGTTATATCGATCCAGCGATGGAGGAGGCGCTGTACGGAACAGCCATCCTGCGCCAGTTTTCGGGCTTGAGCCTGGAACGTATTGCCAACGAGAGACCACGTCCCTCAACTTCAGTCGCCTGCTGAGAAATGCGGCACAGATAGTCACTCTCTTTGCCCCGTCGAATTTGTGAATGGCTCACCGATATTTGTTGGCCAACGAGGGGAAGGTGCGCTTGCAATGCGGAAGACGCCTGCTGCGAGGAGCTCGCGGCAGCGAAAAAGAGAATGAAATGCGTCGGATCTGGGTGTTATCTATCAAAGGCGACTTACAAAATCAGCAGGTGCGGAGGTTAGCCAAAAACGTATGTCCACTTCAGGCTATCCATAAATCGAGCAGCTACTGTCGGCAAGACATAAAAATCCGATGCCAGAAACCTGGTCTTGCATTTTCGGGAAAGCCCCCGCCAAGGCCAAAACTCTTAAGCAAGCAGCATTACGCCTTCTGGCGAGCTTTTCGCTTCGCTAGCGTCCTTCCCGACTATAGTGCGCCCCGCGGTCATAAACCTCTAGCACCTTGCACTCCACCTGATTACTGAACTGCAGTTTGTTGTCATCAGAGTAAGGTATATAAAAAAGAACTGCATTTTCGCTATAAGCAGGCTCGAGGCAGTTGGAGGTTCTGATATAGAGAAGGTCATCCATCGAGGTGTAAGTGTCTCTACCATACTTCTTTATGAGAATTCTTACGATGTCTTCGTCCGCTGCGTAGCTCAAGGCAGAGAAAAGTGGCGACATGGCAAAAATGAACATAAGCAATGTCCTCGAATTTACGAATCGAACCATTGATGACTCCATAATCGAATACAGTCCCATTAGCGCACACCAATGCCCATTAAGTTCAACTTCGCCACCGGACTAACCAGCGTGATCATTCAAATCGCCAAGAACGCCAAACGGCGCGGCAGGGCCCGCTTGCCAGCGCGTCCAGCATGATGGCATGATGCCTCCCGCACCGCACGTAAAACGTCAATAGAACAGCCCCCACAACATCTGCCAAAATATTGATGCCATTTTTCTGCCAGCATTACCTTAGCAACTTACCTGCGAAATTTAGAGCATCAGGAGCCTGTCATGTCCAAGTTGAATACTCTGCAGGCATTTCGTTGTATTGGCCTGACCGGAGTCGTCATTGGCCACATGACGTTTGCAGAAGAGCAATATGCTGGCGCCACTTTATTGCCACTGGCAATAAAGGACTTCAACCAACTGTTTATTGATTGGTTCTTCGTTGTCAGCGGTTTCATCATGGTCATGGTTTCACGCGGGCGCTTTCAGGTGCAGCGCGAAATCCTCAAGTTCGCTTATGCCCGGGTTGCACGCATCTACCCTCCTTATTGGGTGTACTTCTTCATAACACTGGCGGTTTTTTTGGTGATGCCACAATGGTTCAACAATACCCATGGCGAACCGAATTTATGGAAATCCTTCTTTCTGGTGCCGGACAAAACCCTACCGCTGGTGATGGTGGCCTGGTCGTTGATCTTCGAGATGTGGTTCTACCTTGTCTTCACCGCGTTCATGTTCTTCCGCGAGCGCTACCTGCCCTGGATTCTGCTCGGCTGGGCCGGCCTGATCATCCTCGCTAATCTGACCATCGACGTGCTCAGTCTGGGCCCTATGCTGCGCCTGATCCTGCACCCCTATGCGATCGAGTTCGTCATGGGCAGCCTTATCGCCCTATTCTACTTCAGCCCTCTGAGCGAACGGGTACCCACTAAGGCCGCCGTTGGCATGCTGTTGTTCGTACCACTGATTGGAGTACCAGTGGGCTACAACCTAGACATGTTCCGTGGTGAGGGGCTGATTCGCGTATTCAGCCTGGGCACGCTGTTCGGTCTGCTGACCATCGGCGCCACACTTCTAGAGCGCCGCGACAAGCTGAGCGTTCCGCCACTGATGGTCGCTATTGGCGACAGCTCCTACACCACCTACCTGGCGCATCTCCTGGTGATCGGGGTGATCGGCAAGCTGTGGGTGATGTTCGGACTGGCCTCCACCAGCCTGTTCGGCAATATTGCCTTCCTCGTGATCATGTTCTCGGCGGTCATGATCTATGGTCTCGTAGGCTTCCGCCTGATCGAAGCGCCGTTGATGAACGCAGCCAATAACTTGGGCAAGAAGCTGTTCAGCAAGAAGCCAGCACAAGCCTCTGGCAAGATGGCCGTTAGACCAGTCGAGTGACCGACACCCATGAAGATCATTAGCCCGCGCCTGCGTCAGAACAATTTCGATCTGATACGCTTGCTGCTGGCGCTGGCCGTCTGCCTACTACACGCCCACGAACTGTCAGGCACCAGCGAACTGGGCATCATCGATACCCTGCTGTCGGGCAAGATTGCCATCGAGTCGTTCTTTGTGATCAGCGGCTTCCTGATCTTCATGAGCTATGAGAAATCGCGCTCGCTCTCCGATTACTTCGAGAAACGCGCGCGGCGCATCTACCCCGCCTACGTCGTCTCGGTGGCCCTGGCGGCGATATTGCTGTCGAGCATCAGCGAGCGCTCGCTGGCCGAGTATTTCCTGTCGAGCGAATTCGTTCGCTACCTCGGCTTCAATCTGGGCTTTCTCAATTTCCTCCAACCAGACCTGCCCGGCGTGTTCACCGAGCACCGCCTGACGGCGGTGAACGGCGCACTCTGGACCATCAAGATCGAGGTGATGTTCTACCTGAGCGTCCCGATCATAGTCTGGCTGTGCCGTCGTGTGGGCCGTGTACGCGTACTGCTGACCCTGTTCATCGCCTCGACGGTCTATTCGCTCATCATGTTCCACCTGCATGAAAGCACAGGGCGCGGCATGTACTTTCAGCTGGAGAAACAGCTGCCCGGACAACTCAGGTTCTTCATTGCAGGTGCAGCGATCTACTACCTGCTGCCGTTCTTCGAGCGCCATGTGAAATGGCTAGTGCTCGCGGCGGGGATCTATTTCCTGGTGCGCCTGCAGTTCGAGGTGGAGGCACTCAGGCCCATTGCTCTGGGCATCGTTGTGGTGTTCTTTGCCCTCTACAACTATGTGGGCAACTTCTGCAAGTTCGGCGACTTCTCGTACGGCGTGTACATCCTGCACTTCCCCATAGTGCAGACGATGATCCATTTCGGCGCCTACCAGGCCAATGCCTGGCTGGCCCTACTGACGACGGTGGTCCTGACGCTCTGTGGGGCAGCACTGATGTGGCATTGCGTGGAGAAACGCTGGCTGCTCAAGAACAGCCACTACGTCCAGGCCGGCAAGGAAAAGCAGGGAAACAGGCCGGACGTCAGCGCTGCGCCGAGGTGAGTTCTAAGCCATCCGCCAGGGCTTGAGCCAGACGACCATCATTAGCATCAGCGTGGCAGAGACGACCATAGTAACGCCCAGTTGCCACCAGCCTGGCGCAATTCCCAGAGGAATTAGCAGGGCCAGCGCCGGCATGGCCAACCCCATCCCCCACTGCCGTTTCCAGTCCATGGCCTGCAGCAGGCGCTGCTTGCGCATCAGTAGCAGGCCGGTCAGCAGCACCCCCAGCAGCGCAGCCAGGGCAATGCCCTTGAGCCCCAGCAACCAGGGCAGCGCCAGCAGGAAGACAACGTTGAGAGCATTGCCGCTGAGCTCACAAGCCAATGGCAGACGGGTATCGCCAACCGCATAGGCATAACGTGCCAGCAAGGCATTCCAGGCAGCGAAAAGCAGCGTCAGGCCGAACCAGCCAAGCAATGCGGCAAGCACGCCTCCGCTGGCCTGGCTAGGCAGAAGCAACTGAATCAGTGGTTCTGCTGCACCGACCAGGCCAAAAGCGACCGGCAGGGTCAGCAGAGTGGCCATCGCCACGCCACGGCGCAGCAGCGCCAGGCGCTCCTGCTCCGAACGCCCGCCCATCAGACCAAGCAGCACCTGGTTCAGGCTCATCAGGGCAACCATCGGCAGGTTGATCAGCTTGCGGGCGAAGTTCAGCCAGGTCACAGCCCCCTCACCCAGCAACGAGGCGATCATCCGTTCCAGCAGAGCCAGACCCTGACTGGCCAGCGTGCTTATCAGCAAAGGCCCGAGGCGGCGCAACAGCTCGCTGCCACAATCTCGATCTGCCTTTACCTGCCACGGGCGCCAGCCCATCCCGCGCATCGCGGGTATCAGCACCAGCGGCATCAGCAGACTGCCCAGCAGGCAGCTCAGCGCCAACCCGGACGGCGAGGCATCGGCAGACGCCACAGCCAGATAAATCACCGGCGGCAGATTGAACAACAGCGAACCCAGCCCGGCCAGGATGAAGCGGGCGTGCGCCTGCAGCGGAATGCACAGCAAGGCATGCAGCAGGAAACCCGGTACGCACCAGGCGAGAAGCTGCAGGCTTTGCCCGGCCAGCATTCGCCCTTCCTCAGAAAGACCAGGCCCGACCACCCTGACCCATACAGGAGCTGCAACATAGAGCAGGCATCCGAGCACCAGACCCACACCCATGACGCGCCAGCTCAAGGCCGACAGCCAGGCACTGCGCGCCAGCGCATCACGCGTCTGATAGAGCGGCAGGGCCGCCGAGCTGAACAGCCCGGTCGCCAACGCCATACGCACTGCCTCTGGCAGAAAGATCGCTACCAGAAAAGCGTCACTGCGCAGGCTCGCGCCCCAGACATGGATGAGCAGCCACTCGCGGGCGAAACCGGCGACCAGCCCGATCAGTGTGGCCAGAGTCAGCCAGGCAGTGGAGCCAAACACTCTTGCGTCCTCACTCGCGACTGTCGGAGTGAGCGGTCATGCCTTCTTCGGCACGCAGACGGCGCGCCTCCAGCAGATTCACTCCGACAAGCAGCCAGAACAGACCAACCAGAACCGGCTGGAAACCGAAGTAGTGGTCGAACAGGCCGCTGAATAGTGCCGCCAGCAGCCCGGCCGTGCTGCCGAGCCAGATTGCATTGTCGGCATTGAGGTCAGTTCGGCTACCGCTCGGCCGGGTTTCTTTCCACCAGTTCCAGGTCGCGGCGATGAACAGCAGCATGCCCGGCAGCCCGAGCTTGTAGATGAAGTTCAGCCAGAGGTTGGAGATACCCAGCAGATCGGTACCCGGCACCGGTGGTTCGACCTTGAAACCTATCCCTAGCGGGTAGGACGCCATTGCCCGCGGAAAACTGGCGTACTCGTCGAAACGCACCGAAGTACTGGCATCGCTGAACTCGAACATGGTCGAGATCCGCTCCTGTAATGGCGGATAGGACAACACCAGCAGCACCATCGCCGCACAGCCCATCAGCAAAAGGCGTCCCGTGAAGGGCACACGGCGAATGGCCATCCACACCAGGACCACCGCCAGACTCAGCAAGGCGCCACGCGAGCCGCTTAGCAGTAGCGCCAGCACGCCCAGACCACCGACGGCAAGACCCAGCGCGCGTTGCCAGCCCAGACGAGTGATGCCGTAGCAGAAGGCCAGCGGCAGGATCAGCGCCATTGCCCCACCCAGGGTATTGGGGTGGACCCAGGGCGAGCCCATGCGCAGGAACACCGCACCGGAGGTGTCGCCAATCACTTCATCGAGGACGGCGTAGCCCAGCTTTGTCAGCAACGGATTGATCGCCGCGGCCGAGCGCTCGGCCAGGAAGATCGGCAACGACAGCATCAGCATCGCCAGCGTACCGAACAGCATGGCCTGGACCATCGACTCCCTGGAGGCGCCATCGCGCAGCAGACGGAACACCAGGAAGATCAGCGACATGTTGGCCAACCAGCGCAGCCAGTTGGCCACACCACTGCCATCGGCGTTCACCATGACCTGACCGACAACGAACGGGAATGCGCTGAATATGATCAGAGCCAGGACGTACCGCTCCGTACTACCGGACCTAGTCGCACGCTGGTGCCCCTCGAAGACCGCCTGGAACAGCACGCAGGCCCAGATAACCAGGATCAGAAGCTCGGAAACCGTGGTCCTCACCCCGACGTTGATGGTCGAGTAAGGCAGGAAGTTGGCGATCACCCCGAACAGCAGCAGGCCGAGCAGCGGACGACGCAGCAGGTTGAGGCCGATGACCATCGCGACGATTAGGACGACGACCTTCAGCGGCGACAGAAACCACAGCAGAACGCCGAAGATCAGCCCGGTAATGACGGCGACAGGAAGCCCGAACGATGATGTCATGCCTGCAACTCCTGTAGCAGTTCGCTCACGCGGGCGCGATAGGGCTGCTCCGAATAACGTCTGGCCCATTCCTGAAGGGCCTGGCGATCGGCCTCGGCTGGCTGAGCCAGTCGATGTATCAGCTCAAGCAAGGCACCGCCGTCATGGGGACTGAAACGCGGTGTTCCTGGCGGCACGATTTCGTCCAGCGACGTACCGCTCGCCACTGCCACCGGAGTACCGGCCGCCATCGCCTCGATAACCGGCAGGCCGAAGCCCTCGGCATAGGACGGCTGCCACAGGCGTTCGGCCGCGGCGTAGAGCCCCTGCAGCTCGGCATCGCCCAGCGCCGGCATCAGATGGATGCCGGCCAGCGCCTGCTGTGCGACGGGAAGGAATTCGCCGCCACCGACCAGCACCAGATCGGGAATGGCCGGATCACGCTGACGCGCCTGCTGCCAGTTTTCGATGAACCAGGGCACGTTCTTGCGTGGTTCGCGCGTGCCAACCAGCAACCAGAAACGCGTCGGCAGAGGTTGCGCGGGCGGCACAGGGATCAGGTTGCTGCTCGGCACCAGGTTGGCCAGCACGCGCACCTTGTGCGCCGCCGACGGGAAGGTGCGAGCCAGTTCATCGGCGCTGTATTGCGAAGGGGTCCAGATACGGTCGGCAACCTGTACCGAGTAGCGGATCGACAGGTTGTCGCTGATGCGGTAGACCGTCTCTCGCAGCCAGGAGCTGTGGCGGTTCTTCAGGTGCAGCTGGAACAGGTCATGCAGTTGCAGCACGTAGCGCACACCCGCAGGCCGTGGCGGCAACGGCAGGCCCATGTTGAAGGTGCTGATATGCACGTCGATGCCCTGGCGCCTCAGCGCCCAGGGCATGTAGCCGAGTTCGAAGCGCAGACGCCTGGGCAGCCGGTGCTGCCCGTCCACCGAGCTTGCCCACTCGGGGCAATGTGCCCGGGCACGCATCGGATGATCGGCCGGTGCCGGGGTAAACAGATGCAGGTCGACGCCAGGCAACTCGCCCAGCACCTGGGCCAGGGCCACGTTCTGCCGACCGATGCCGTTGTTGGGGTTACTGATCCCGGGGCGATAATCCAGGCCTACTCGCATACCGCTCTCCCGGAACCATTCACCGCCTGATATACCGCAAGCAACTGGCTGGCCGCCACACTCCAATCATGCGCACGGGCGACATAGGCCCGCCCGGCAGCGCCCATGCGCTCAGCAGCGCCAGGATCGGCCAGCTGGCGCAGCACCGCCGCTGCCAGGGCTGCGGCATCCTCACCACCGTCGTATTCGATACCGGCCACCACGGCAAGCCCGGACACGCCCTGCGCCGTGGTGACTACCGGAAGCCCGGCAGCCATGGCCTCGAGCACCTTGAGCTTGGAACCGCCACCCTGGCGCAGCGGCGCGAAGAAGACCGCCGCCTGCTCCTGCAGCGCGGTCAGATCAGGGACGAAGCCGTGCCAGTCGATGCGCGCGTCCGGCCAGCGTTGCCGCCAGGACTCCGGCAGCGCATAGCCGGCGATGGTGATGCGCGCATCGGGCCGTGCCTGCCAGACACTCGGCATCACTTCATCCATGGCCCACTCCACCGCATCTACGTTCGGCGGGTATTCGTAGTTGCCGATGAACAGCAGCCGGTTGCTGGCATAAGCCGGGCTGACCTGAGCGTAACGCGCGGCATCGACACCATTGACCACCACTGGAACTGGGCGCCCGACAATCTCCGAGAGCACGCGGGCATCGGCCTCGGTCACGGCGACGACCCGGGCGGCCTGGCTCATGACCCGTCGCTCCCAACGGCGATAACGCCACTGATCGAGCCTTACCAGCGGTTTGAGCCAGGCCGGAAAGCGATCATAGGTGGCGCCGCCGAGCGCCGACTCGACGTTGTGCTCGGTAAGCACGAAGGGCTGCGCGGCTAGCTGCAGCGCCTGTTCATAAGGCTGAAAGCTGTAGCTGTGTTCGATCTGCACAACGTCCCACTGCTCTTCGAGCAACTCGGCGAAACGCTGGCTCAAGGCCTGGGCGTGACCATTGATACTGGCCAGCATGGGCAGTGGCGAAGCGGCGACGGCCAGCAGGGTGGTCGGGCTGCGCAGCGCTCGCCGCGGCATGACAATCAGTTGTTCGAGCAGAGGCTGCAGCGCCTGACGTGTCGCCTCATCGAGCGGCGTCTTACTCTGTACCAGCAAGGTGATGCGATGCCCCGCCGCCGCCAGCGAACGAAGCAGATGGAACTGGCGCGTCTTGCCGCCACTGCTCGTCGGCCAGGGTAGATACGGCAGCACCCAGAGAATCCTCAACGACATAGCTCAGTCCCATACCAGCAGTTGCAAACTGGGCTTGAGCCCCACCACGAGCGATCCACCATCCGCCTTCAGCGCCTGCTCGGTACCCCGCAACGGGTCGTGCAGCACGGCCTGGCGCACGCCATCGAGTTGCAGCTTGCCGGCCGTGGCGCTCCACACCATCAGCAGTTTCTTACCGTCGCCACGCGTCCAGGCAACGCTGTAGAGATCCTTCGGCGCCTTGGCGAAGGCCGGCGGCTCGGCAGGCTCCAGGCGCGGCCCGGTGACCTTGAGGAAGTTTTTCAGGGCATGGAACACCGGCTTCGGCTGACCATCGAGGTCGAGCAGGCCGTATGACTGGTCACGCACACTGGCGCGGGAATCCAGATCGCTCAGGTTGAACAGGAACACCCGGTCGTAATCCAGCGCACTCATCAGCGCCAGCCGGCGCAGAGTGAAATCGGCCTGACCGGAAATGCCGATGATCGCCTGCATCTCCTTCGGTCCTGAGTAGCTGGACCAGCCCCATTCAGTTGCCCAGATCTCCTTCACCCCTTCGCTGCGTAGGCCGCCATTGATGAAGCGGGCGGTGTCGAGAAACTCGTTCTTGCCGACGGTATTGCCTTCCGGGTACTCGGTATAGGGATGGTAGGCGACGACCAGGTTCTCGCTGGCCAAGCCCTTGGCTAGCAGCGACTTGAGCATCAGCTCCATGCCGCGCGACGGCATCTGGCTGAAATAGGCCATGCCGGCGGTGCCTAGGGTTTTCTCGGGAAAACGCTGGCGCACCGTCATCACTGCATCATGCAGCAGAGCCGCATAGGCATCGGGGTCTTCTTTCGGCCGCCAGAAGGAGGGCAGATTGGGTTCGTTCCAGATCTGCCACGCCTCGAACTCGGGGTAGCGCTCGATGAAACGGGTCAGGCTCTCGCTGTACAGGCGATTGTCCTTCGGCGGAAAGGAGTCCTGATAGGGCGAACTGCGCGGCGCACTCGTGGCGAAGGGGGCGGAGCCGGCCAGAAAGCCCACGGCCTTGAGCTTCTCTTCGGCCATGACCTTGGTCGCGGCATCGAACGGCGGGTAATAGCGCCCCTGCTGAGGCTCCAGGATGGCCCAATGCATAGCGATCCTCACCCACTGCAGATCCAGCTCTCGCAGGCGCTCCATCTGCTTGCGGTAGGTCGCTTCGGGGAAGAAGTGGAACTGCGCGTTGACCCCCAGAAAGTCCTTCCAGACCACGCCACGGCTGGGTTTGAGGCTGGTGACGTCCGCCTCGGCGTTGCGGCTGACCAGGATGGCCACGCCGAACAGGATGCCGATTATCAGCAACCCCGACAGAACAATTGGTTTACGACGCATGAACCCTGCCCTCGCACAAGCTTCCGAACAGTGCCTTGAACCGCTGGGCGGTCAGCGGCCATAGGCGCTCGTGACCGATCTGCGCAGCACGTTCGGCCCACTGCTGACAGCGTTCAGGCTGCAGCAGCAAGGTCTCCAGTTGGTCGGCCAGAGCCTGGATATCGCCCTGTGGAAACAGCGCACCATTGCCGGTGGCCACCTCTTCGGCAAACGCCCGGGCATCGGAGGTCAGCACGCCCCGGCCACAGGCCGCAGCCCATGACAGCGCGCCGCTGGTACCACGTTGCTCGCCCAGCAGCCGGAGCTTCTTCGACTCCCGATACGGCAGCACCATCACATGGTGCGCCTGGATCTGCGGGGCAATGTCCTCGGCAGGCAGATCCAGACGCCATTCGATCAGCGCCTCGAGCCCCTGCTCGACGATACGCCGGCGCAGCTGGTCGAGGTAACTTTCCCCAGGCTCGAACGCCATCTCGGGCGCGGTGCCACCGGCCAGCGTCAGGCGCACGCGAGCGAACAGTTGAGGCTGGCGCCTGACCACCAGCGCCAAGGCATCGAGCAGATCCTCGATACCCTTGCCGCGGTAGATAAAGCCGAAGTACAGCAGGCGGATGGGCCCCAGCGGTGGCAGCGCGACAGGCGCCACCGCCTGGTTGCCATGGGCGATGACATGCACTTTGCCCGCAGGCAGACGCATGCGCCGCTGTAGGCAGCGACGCCCGGTATCGGTCAGCGTGACCAAGCCATCTAGACTGCCGGCAAGCTGGCGCTCCTCGTGCAGGCACAGGGGATCGGCCAGCACCGTCGCCGCCTGTGGCCAGGGCGACGGCCATGACTGCGCCAGGGACAGTGGCCAGGGCAAGGATGCCCGACGCCAGACCAGGCGCTCTGGGTCATGCACGGTCGCGGTCAGCGGCAGGCGCGGAAAACGCGCACGCAGAGCGCGCAGGGCATGGAACTCGGCCAGGCGGCCACCGCCGAGCTCGCCGTGCACCAAGTCGACACCACTCCAGTCGAAATCGGCGACGCGTTGCAGCGCCCGCTGATGGTCATTGCCGCAGCCGGCCAATGGCGTGACCACTTCTATCGCGGTCGATTCCAGGGCCATCTTCAGTACTGCCGCATAATCGGCAATCCCGGTCTGCTCGGGCGGCAATG
This sequence comes from Pseudomonas sp. YY-1, assembly GCF_002843095.1. NCBI lineage: Bacteria > Pseudomonadati > Pseudomonadota > Gammaproteobacteria > Pseudomonadales > Pseudomonadaceae > Pseudomonas > Pseudomonas sp. YY-1. Next base: position 20,159 of record NZ_PJLX01000023.1, read on the forward strand.
GCGCCAGCAGGGCAACGCGCATCAGGCCGCGCCCCTGACCTTGGCCATGGCCCGCAGAACACGATCGGGAACCTCGAACCGACGGCGGTTGATGATCACCCCGTCGATCTTGTTGAACGCGGTATTCAGCACGCCGATGGCATGCGCCACGGTCGGGATGTTGCTCTGCTGAGCCTCGACCACCAGCGCTACCAGATCAGCACCGCGCAGACTGACGAAGGCTTCGGGATTGGACAGCAGCGCCGAGGCATCGAGCAGCACTACCTCACCCGGCTGCGCCGGCGCACCGCCAACCCGCACCTTGTGGCCGCGCTCTTCCAGCAGACGCCGCAGCTTGTCGATGATGAAACTGACGCCTTCGCCACGACGCGCCGACGTCAGACCGAACACCAGCCCGCGTTCATCCAGCTGATCCAGCGGCAACAGGCCATACAGACGATACAGGGCCGCCAGGAACGCGCTGTTCTGGCTGACATCGCCAGACACCTCTGGCAACGTGGTCCACAGCGGGATACCGAACCTGGCAGCGAAGCGGCCACCGTCGTGAATGCGCTGATCCAGCAGATAGCAGATATAGACCGCCAGGAAGCCGACCAGAATGCTCAGCGGCAGTGCCAGCAGGATCATCAGGATGCTCTTGGGGAAGACCCGGCTGGGGTTGTAGGTGGCCTGCTCGATCATCGCGATGTTGCTGATGCGACTGTTGTCCAGCTCCCGGTCGATGCGGGCCTTCTCCAGGCTCTCGTTGTACAGCACGAAGTTCTTCTCGGCGGCAGTCAGCTCACGCTGCAGACGGGCCAGTTCCGGCTCCTGCGACATAACGTTGGTACGCTCTGCCTCGAGTTGCTTGAGCTGTTCCTCCTGACGCACCAGCTGGGCCTTGAGTCGCGCCAGATCGGACTGCTGGTCCATGAAATTGCTGCGCAGACGCTCGGAAATTGGGTTCGGCGCCTGGTTCTGCGAGACCTGTACGGTGGCGGCCTCGCTCTTCACCATGGCTTCCAGATTGGCGATGGTCTCGTCGATGCTCTTCACCGGCGGAGCATTTTCGGTGAAGGTGCGCAGCAGGTCCTGACGCTCGGCGCGCTTGCCATTGAGCGTCCGCAATAGGTCCTGATGCACCGGGTTGAGGGCGATCTCACGTACCGTGCGGATCTCCCTCGGCAGATCCTTGATCTGTTGTTCGAGGGTCGCCAGGCTGCCTTCGGTCGAAGAGATCAGACGGCGCGAGTTGAAGCGATCGTTACGAAGTTGGTTGATCCGGTCGGACAGGTTGCCCAGGTGCGCCTCGATTTCCACGGCGCCCAGACGCTCCATGTTCTCGGCCAGCTCTTTCTTGAGCTTGAGTATCTCGGCCGCACTGGCATCGCTCTGGTTCAGGTAGAAATCATAGAGGCTGCGCCGGCCGAGGGCGCGGGTACGCTCTTCCATGTACAGCTCGACCCAGCTCTGCACCACCGACTGGGCCACAGCCGGGTCGCTCCAGCGGAAGCGGATTTCCATCACCGAAGAGCCCGACGCGTGAGTGACGCTGAACTTGTCTTCAAGCTTAGTGGCCAGGCGGTCGACCGGGGTCTGATCCTCGGACAGACCGATCAACTGCAGGAAGCTGCGCACCAGTTCGATGGCACCGCCAGTCACCTGGCCGACGTAGTATTTCAGCGTTGCCAGAAAGCCTTCCGGGCGCGGCGCATTGGCCAACTGCTCCAGATAGCGCTCCGCCACCTGACGGCTGATCGGCCGGCCGGTGAGCATGCGTTCCTCATCGAGAATCGGGTCACGCTGCGTGGCGGGCAGGACGATCGACTGACGATCAGCCATTTCGATGGGCAGCGTATTGGTATCACGCCCCGGCTTCACCAGCAGACGCGCGCTGGATTCGAAGGAGGTCGGTAGCAGGAAGGCCCCCAGCAGCACGACCACCAGAGTGGCGATCACCGCCAGCTTGAACTCCCGGAAGAAGATGAAGAACAGGCGCAGCAGATCACGGAATGTGCGGATTTCGATCATGAGAGCTGTCCCTAGCGATTAGTTGTTGTTACGGAGGTCATAGTTGGCTCCGATACCAATCGACTTGGTGAAGGGGATCAACTGGTTCAGATACAGATCGACACCTTCGATGCGGTCACCCACACCGGACTTAGGCACGAAGACCACGTCACCACGCTGCAACGCGATGGCCTGGCGCGGCTGGTCGCCAGCCATGAGCAACTGACTGAAATCGACGAAGTAGGTCTTGTAGCGCCCCTCGGCATCCGAGCGCAGCAAGGCCACATTGCGGCTGTCGGCATTGGGCATGACGCCACCGGCGGTGAGTATGGCCTGCTCCAGGGTGGTCGCCACGCTCGTCGAATAGGGCTGCGGGTTGCGCACCGAGCCACCGACGAACACAGTGTTGCCCGGCGCCTGGTTGATGTTCACCGTCACTCCGGGTTCACGGTAGTAGGGCGTGAGCCTTTGTCCCAGGTCGGCCGACAGTTGCTCCGGCGTCTTGCCACCGGCCTGGACCTTGCCGATGAAAGGGTAGGAGAAGGTGCCATCATTGAGCACCGTGTACAGGGTGAGCTCGTAGATGGAGTTGGCCGTGAAGGCGGAAATGGTTGGAGTCTCCCCGCTCTCGCGGACGATACGCAGGGTATCGCCGGGATAGATGCGCTCCTGCGCGGGCGGCAGATCCGCCAGGGTCAATGCTGCCGCATGGCCGGCGTCGACAGTGTCGGAGTCCGGCAGGCCGATACGTGCTGGCGTGGTGCAGGCCGTCAAGCCCAGCGTCAGAACAAGCAGCAGAAACGCTTTCATATGGGACATTTCCTTCAAAACCCTAACATTCATCACTTCCAGTACCCCGGAAACATGCTCAGGCGCCGCTTCAATCCCACGTCGAGATGGCGCTCACCCTGCCCTATGCGATAGCCCAGCAACTTCACGGCGCTACGCAGCAATACTTCTGGAACTCGCCAGACGGCACCGGCCGCCATCAGCGTCTGCAGCTCCGCCTTGACGTAACGCTTGCCCTCACCGCCCGCCGAGCCGAAGGCCTGACGGATCCAGTTCTCCCGCCCGTAGAACACGCCGATATCGAAGTAACGGCGAAACTCCTCGAGCAGGGTGTAATCGTGCGAATGCTGCACGGTCGCCGTGGCCGCGTAGCGCACCGCATGACCGCTGAGCAGCATACGCGCGGCGACGTAGGCGTCTTCGCTGCCGATCACATCCTCGGGAAAGCCGCCCACGGCGAACAGCACATCACGCCGGTATGCCGAGAACGAGTCGGAGCTGAAGCAGGTCTTGATGCCCAGCTCCTGCGCATCGCTCATGCGCTTGGTGCGGCTTTGCGGGGGGTAGTTGAAGCGCCGCGATTGCGCCCCCAGCAAACCGGCATTCGGGTGCGGCAACTGCCGACCATAGGCGACGCCGATATCGACCTCGGCATGCAGGTCGGCAACGATATTGGCGAAGGTATCGGCGTTGGCCGGAATCGCATCCTGCGTCAGATAGATAAGTGCATCGGCCTCGACCTGCTGACTGGCCCAACGCCGTGTGCCGCCATGGTTGAACTGGTTAGGCTCGATAACCTCGACCCGTGCACCGAATTCAAGGAAGCGCGCCACCGTGCCATCACCAGATGCGCTGTCGACCACCAGAAACTCATCTGGCTGCAATGTCTGCATCGCGATCGCAGGTAACAGACGATCAAGGTGAGCGCCTGCGTTGCGAGTCGGGATGATCAAGGCAACACGCATCAGTTGCTCTTCTCGCTGACCGGTACACGACCATAGATATCGTTGAAACGGACGATATCGTCCTCCCCCAGGTACTCACCGCTCTGCACCTCGATCATCACCAGGTCGATCACTCCTGGGTTGACCAGACGATGTTGATGCCCCGCAGGAATGAAGGTCGACTCGTTGGTATTGAGCAGAAAGTCGCGCTCGCCATTGACTACCCGAGCCATGCCGCTGACGACGATCCAGTGCTCACTGCGGTGATGGTGCATCTGCAGTGAAAGTGACTCACCGGGGCGCACCATGATGCGTTTGATCTTGAAGCGCGAGCCTTCTTCCAGAACGGTGTAGGTACCCCAGGGGCGAGTCACGGTACGGTGCAAACGATAGGCATCGTGACCGCGCTTCTTCAGCTCTTGAGCGATGAATTTAACATCTTGCGTACAGTGAGCATCAGCTATCAACAAGGCATCAGGAGTGTCGACCACGACCAGATCGCGCACCCCAACGGCGCCGACCAGGCGCTTGGGCGAGTCGATGTAGCAACCCTGCACGTTATGCAGAATAACCTCGCCGTTGACCTGATTGCCGTTGGCATCTGCTGGCGTCAATTCGCGCAACGCCTGCCAGGAGCCGATATCGCTCCAGCCCAGATCACAAGGCACCACGGCGACCTTGGCCGAGCGCTCCATCAGGGCATAGTCGATAGAGATATCGGTCACTTCGGCGAAGCTGTCAGCATCCAGTTCACACTGCACACCCTGCTTGCCCTGCGCCTGCGCGCTCAAGGCAAGACACTTCTCCACACCCTCGACGACCTGCGGCGCATGTTCACGTAGTTCACGCAGCAGTACATCGGCGCGGAAGCAAAACATGCCGGCATTCCACAAATGCTTGCCACCAGCCAGGTAGGCTTCGGCTGTCGCTAGATTGGGCTTTTCGACAAAGCTGGCGACACGGAAACCGCCCTCTAACTCCTCGCCTTGCTGAATATAGCCATAGCCAGTCTCGGCATGATCCGGCTGGATACCGAACGTGACCAGCCAGCCAGCCTCAGCCAGCGCACGAGCCCGCTCGATCGCCGCGACGAAAGCGGCCTGATCGCGGATCAGATGATCAGCAGGTAACACCAGCATCTGGGCGTCTTCGCCGTAGTGACGCACAACGTGCAGCGCCGCAGCAGCAATCGCCGGAGCAGTGTTACGCCCCATGGGTTCGAGGAGAAAGTCCAGCCCCAGACGCCCCTGATTCAGCACGCGATAGTCATCCAGCGTACGAAACAACAGCTCGCGATTGATCACCGTCAGCAGTTGGGCGACGTCATCCAAGCCGGCAACACGCTCCAGGGTTTTCTGCAGCAGGCTGCGCCCGTCGGCCAGACGCATGAACGGCTTGGGCATGGCCTCGCGTGAAACCGGCCAAAGCCGTGTGCCAGCCCCGCCGGCGACGATACAGGGAATCAGGGCACTCATCAGTAGGCCTCACGGGTGAAGATGACCGCAGGCAAGGTGCGGAACAGGATGTACAGATCGAACCACACCGACCAATTCTCGATATATTGCAGGTCAAACTCGACGCGCTTCTCGATTTTCTCCAGCGTGTCTGTTTCACCACGATAACCATTGATCTGCGCCCAGCCGGTAATACCGGGTTTGACTCGATGACGCGCGGTGTACTCCTTAACCGCATCCTCGAACAGGATACCGGCCGCCTTGGTGGCGGTCGCATGCGGACGCGGCCCGACCATCGACATACTGCCGAGCAGCACGTTGAACAGCTGCGGCAGCTCATCCAGGCTGGTCTTGCGAATGAAGCGTCCAACACGAGTGATTCGGTCATCATTGCGCGTGGTCTGCTTCTCGGCGTTGGCGTCGGAACGGTCGCAGTACATGGAGCGGAACTTGAACACTTCGATCAGCTTGTTGTTGTAGCCGTAACGCTTCTGGCGAAACAGCACAGGCCCGGGAGAGTCGAGTTTGATAGCCAGAGCGACCAAGATCATCAATGGCAGGGCCAAGGCCAGAGCCAGCAGCGCCAGGAGCAGGTCCTCGAGCCGCTTGATCAAAGGAGACCAGCCGTCGAGCGGCCTTTCCGAGACGTTGAACATCGGCAGCCCCGCAACCTCGGTAATGCGATTGCGCGCATGTCGAAAGGCAAGCATGTCCGGTACCAGAAGGACGTTCACAGGGAGCTTGCGCAGCTCGCGCACGATCTGACCGATGCGGTTTTCGGCGGACCAAGGCAGAGCCACCAACACTTGAGTTACGCGGTCCTGACGCACTAAACGCTCGAGCGCACGGCTATCTCCGAGCAGCGGTAGGCCACCCAACGTATCGGGCAAACGACCAATACGGTCGTCGATGAAGCCGATCAACCCAGAGCGAATGTCACTATGACGCTGCATGAATTCCGCCAGGCGCAGGCCATTTTCAGTCGCCCCCAGAATGACCGCGCTTTGTAGAAATTGCCCAGCGCGCATCCAGTACCGAAAGATGGCCAACAGTACTAGCCGTTCAGCACCAAAAGCAAAGAGACTGGCTAGAAACCAGACACTTAGGAAGTGCCATTCCATGAAGCTGAACATGGCCAGAGCCTGATGCATAAAAAGCAACAGACAGAACGCTGCAGACCAGGCGAAAAACATCATGCGAAAACGCAGCAGGCGACTGAAGATCTCCTCCGAATAGACGCCTAGGGCCTGGAACATCATTACAGTCAGAACGCCGAAAAAGAGCAGTATCGTGGCGTAGCTCTGCGTCAAAGCTGGCTCATCAGAAAGCCATATGAGAAGCAAAAACCCTGGCAAAGCAGCAGTTACGCCATGAACCAAGCGCATAGCCGCCAAGAAATACTGGATGAAGCCAGGGCGCGCCAGTAAGGAACTACCGGCTGACTGCAGACGCATGAAATTCACTCCCGCCTCAATTTTCGCTCACAAAAATCTGCTGACGTCAAAAAATAGGCAGAAATACACCAAAGTAGAAAGAAGGCGACAGAATTTCGCCGGAAACTCTTATGCCGTGACTTAACCACTTTTATAGTGGCATTTCAACATCCACAATAATGAATGGCACAGTTAATTTCTGGCGCCAGAAATTCAGCAAAAATCACCTTTGAGATAACCTTATTCCCTATACCTGTTGGCCAATCGAAACGACTCGCTCAACTTAATCAATTTGATGTAAAAGATGCGCCATCAAAGGCTCTGCCGTACGGCCGAGCAGGGCCTCTTCTTGGTCGACTCATACACAGCCGAGTCAAAACAACGCTCATCAGCTCTTCCAAGGCTGCCTTCGCCACCACTCGCCAGGGACAATATCAATGCGCATCCTTATTACCGGCGGTGCCGGCTTCATCGGTTCAGCTCTGATTCGTCATCTGATTCAGAATACCGAACACGAGGTACTCAACCTCGACAAGTTGACCTACGCCGGCAACCTGGAATCGCTTGCACCCGTTGATGACAACCCGCGCTACCGCTTCGTCCAGGTCGACATTGGCGACAGCGAATGCGTCGCGGCGACACTGGCCGAGTTCCAGCCGGACGCCATCATGCACCTGGCCGCCGAGTCCCACGTCGACCGTTCCATCGATGGCCCGGCCGCGTTCATCCAGACCAATATCGTCGGTACCTATAGCCTGCTGGAAAGCACCCGCGCCTACTGGCTTGGCCTGAGCGCTGAGCGCAAGGCGGCCTTTCGCTTCCATCACATATCCACCGACGAGGTGTACGGCGACCTGCATGGCGTCGACGATCTCTTTACCGAAACCACCCCTTACGCGCCCAGCTCACCTTATTCGGCGAGCAAGGCGGCGTCCGACCATCTGGTGCGCGCCTGGCAGCGCACCTATGGTCTGCCAGTGCTGCTCACCAACTGCTCGAACAACTACGGTCCCTATCATTTCCCTGAAAAGCTGATCCCGTTGATGATCCTCAACGCCCTGGCGGGTAAACCGCTGCCGGTTTACGGCAATGGTCAGCAAGTGCGCGACTGGCTGTACGTGGAAGACCACGCGCGCGCCCTGCTCAAGGTGGTCAGCGAGGGCAAGGTCGGCGAGACCTACAACATCGGCGGCCACAATGAGCAGAAGAACCTCGATGTGGTACGCGCCATCTGTGCGCTGCTGGAGGAACTGGCACCACAGAAGCCGGCCGGTATCGCGCGCTATGAAGACCTCATCACCTACGTGCAGGATCGCCCGGGCCATGACCAGCGCTACGCCATCGACGCGGGCAAGATCGAGCGCGAACTGGGCTGGATACCGCAGGAAACCTTCGAAACCGGTCTACGCAAGACGGTGCAGTGGTACCTGGACAATCTCGACTGGTGCCGCCGCGTGCAGGATGGTAGCTATCAGGGTCAGCGACTCGGCGCACTCTAAGGAGCAGGAATAATGAAAGGCATCATTCTCGCCGGCGGTTCCGGCACTCGCTTGCACCCCATCACCCTCGGCGTCTCCAAGCAGTTGCTGCCAATCTATGACAAGCCGATGATCTATTACCCGTTGTCGGTGCTGATGCTGGCCGGCATTCGCGAGATTCTGATCATCTCCACCCCAGAAGACCTGCCCAACTTCCGCAAGATGCTCGGCGATGGCAGCCAGTTCGGCATCGAACTGCAGTATGCCGAGCAACCCTCGCCTGATGGCCTGGCGCAGGCCTTCCTGATCGGCGAGTCGTTCATTGGTAACGACTCGGTGTGCCTGATCCTCGGCGACAACATCTTCCATGGTCAGCACTTCACCGAGAAGCTGCTGCGCGCAGCCAGCCACGACAGCGGCGCCACGGTCTTCGGCTACTGGGTCAGCGATCCCGAACGTTTTGGCGTGGTCGAATTCGATGCGGCTGGCAATGCGCTGTCGATCGAGGAGAAGCCGGCACAACCCAAGTCCAGCTTTGCTGTGACCGGCCTGTATTTCTATGACAACGATGTGGTGCAGATCGCCAAGGCGGTCAAGCCCTCGCCGCGTGGCGAGCTGGAAATCACCGACGTGAACAATGCCTACCTGGCCCGCGGCGACCTGCGCGTGGAGCGCTTCGGCCGCGGCTTCGCCTGGCTCGATACCGGCACCCACGACAGCCTGCTCGATGCCTCGCACTACGTACAAACAGTGGAAAAACGCCAGGGCCTGAAGGTCGCCTGCCTCGAAGAAATCGCCTATCAGCAGGGCTGGATCGACCGCGACAAACTGCTCGTGTGCGCCAAGGCGCTGGGCAAGACCGGCTACGGCCAGTACCTCTACAAACTGGCGGAGGAATCGCTGTGAAAGTGATCGCAACCGCACTGCCGGAAGTGCTGATTCTCGAACCCCAGGTATTCGGTGACGAGCGCGGCTTCTTCTACGAGAGTTTCAACGCACGGCGCTTTGCCGAAGCCACCGGCGTAACCCGTGAATTCGTCCAGGACAACCATTCGCGTTCCGCGCGCGGGGTGCTGCGCGGCCTGCACTATCAACTGCAGCAGGCCCAGGGCAAGCTGGTGCGCGTCAGTGCCGGCGAGGTCTATGACGTCGCGGTCGACGTACGCCGTAATTCGGCGAATTTCGGCAAGTGGGTCGGCGTGCATTTGTCCGCCGAGAACAAACGCCAGCTGTGGGTGCCGGAGGGCTTCGCTCACGGTTTCCTGGTACTCAGCGAGTACGCCGAGTTCCTCTACAAGACCACCGACTACTACGCGCCCACTCACGAGCGCTGCATTCGCTGGGACGACCCACAGTTGGCCATCGACTGGCCGCTCGACGGCCTGTCGCCACAACTCTCGGCCAAGGACCAACAGGGCCTGAGCCTTACCGATGCCGAGACCTTCGCATGAAGATTCTGATCAGCGGCCACACCGGCCAGGTCGCCCGTGAGCTGCAATTGGCCCTGCACAAGCATGAACTGATCAGTCTCGGCCGGCAGGCATTCGACCTGTCGCGCCCGGAAACCCTGGGCGACATCATCCTGCGCGAGCGACCGGCGCTGGTAATCAATGCCGCCGCGTACACCGCCGTCGACCAGGCCGAACAGGAACGCGAGCTGGCCTTCGCCATCAATGCCGATGCGCCCCGTGCTATCGCCGATGCCTGCTTCGAACTGGACATTCCGCTGATTCACTACTCCACCGACTACGTCTTCGATGGCAGCAAGACCACGCCTTACCGTGAAGCCGACACGCCACATCCGTTGGGCGTCTATGGCGCCAGCAAGGCGGCCGGTGAACAGGCGCTGCGCATCAGCGGCTGCGATCACCTGATCCTGCGCACCAGCTGGGTCTACTCGCAGCACGGGCGCAACTTCCTGCTCACCATGCAACGCCTGCTGCAGGAGCGCGAGGAGCTCAGCGTGGTCGACGACCAGATCGGCGCACCGACCTGGGCCGGCAGTATCGCCAGCGCCACTGCAGAGCTGATCGACAAGTGGCAGCAGGGGCGCAATCACTGGGGCACCTACCATCTGACCTGCCAGGGCGAAACCAGCTGGTTCGGCTTCGCCAGTGCCATCGCCGAACGCCTGCGTGCAGCCGGCAAGCCCTGCGCCAGGCTGCGTCCCATCCCCAGCAGCGAGTACCCAACGCCGGCGCAGCGCCCACTCAACTCACGCCTGGATGGCAACCGCCTGGAGCAGGATTGGCAGGTTCGCCTACCTGACTGGCACACCGCCCTGGACGCCTGCCTGCAACGCATGAACTGAGTCCCTGCGTTTCATCCGCGCGGCCAGTGCCCATCACCGGCCGCGCGCTTAACGTGCATAATGCGCCGATCATTTCTGCACGGTTTGCCATGAGCACGAACACTGCCACTCCCCGTCGCCTGCGCTGGCGCAGCCTCGTGCTGTTGGCGCTGCTGCTTGCGCCACTGCTGTGGCCGGTCCACTTCCTGGCCGAGCGCTACTACCGCGAAGTGCTGATCGAACAAAATCGGCAAACCCTCGATCTGTATGTGGCCAACCTGCTCGGCACGCTTCGCCGCTACGAAGTGCTACCGCAGATTCTTGGCGATCTACCAGGCCTGCGCGCCGCCCTGCATGCCCCTGAAGACCCCGGCGCGCTGGACAACGCCAACCGCTTGCTGGCCCGCGTGAAGAGCCAGACCGGCGCCGACGTGATCTACCTGATGAACCCGCGCGGCGTCACCCTGGCCGCCTCCAACTGGGACAAACCCGACAGCTTCGTCGCCGGCAACTTCGCCTTCCGTCCGTATTTCCGCGAAGCATTGGCCGGGCGCCTGGGGCGCTTCTTCGGCCTGGGTACAACGTCTGGCAAGCGCGGCTACTACTTCGCCTACCCGGTGCGCGAGGACGAGCACAACATCGGCGCGCTGGTGGTCAAGGTCGACCTCGACCACACCGAGACCCTGTGGGGCAACACGCCGGAACAGTTGCTGGTGACCGACACCAACGGCGTGGTCATTCTTACCTCGCGCCCGGACTGGCGCTTCCACTCCAGCCGCCCGCTGGACCGCGTCGAGCAGTCGGCCATCGCCGCCAACCAACCCTACCCGACTCAGGCACCGCCCCTGCTCGATATCGACCCCAACGCCTGGTTGACGCAAAGCCGTGCCCTGGAAGAAACCGGCTGGACGGTGAGCATTCTCGCCCCACGCATCCTGCTCGATCGCCCCGTGCGCAGTGCCGTGGCCGTCGGGGCGGCAGCACTTCTGGCGCTGCTATTGCTGCTTGGCCTGCTGATCCTGCGGCGCCGTCACTACCTGGAGCGCATCGCCCTCGACGCTCGCGCCAAGGCCGAACTGGAGCAGCGCGTCGCAGAACGAACGCATGATCTGGAGCTGCTCAACAGCCGCCTCAAGCAGGAAGTGCTCGAGCGTGAACAGGCTCAGCAGGAGCTGGTGCGCGCTCAGGACGAGCTGGTCCAGGCCGGTAAACTGTCGGCGCTCGGCACCATGAGCGCCAGCATCAGTCACGAACTCAACCAGCCGCTCGGGGCGATCCGCAGCTACGCGGAGAACGCCAGCACCCTGCTCGATCATCAGCGCAGCGACGATGCTCGCGCCAACCTCAAGCTGATCAGCGAGCTGACCGAGCGCATGGCTTCGATCATCACCCATTTGCGCTCCTTTGCCCGCCGCGACCGCCACGCGCCGGAGCGGGTTGCCCTGCAGCCAGCACTGGATGATGCTCTGGCGCTATTGGCCAAACGCCGCCGGGCGATGGATGTCGAGCTGATCCGCGACCTGCCGGACGCCACGCTCTGGGTCCAGGCCGGCGAGACGCGCCTGCGCCAGGTGCTCGGTAACCTGCTCGGCAATGCGCTCGATGCGCTGATCGATAAAGCCCCTCCTAGACGCATCTGGATCAGCATCGAACTTCAAGCCGAGCACCTCCACCTGCTGCTGCGTGACAATGGCCCAGGCTTCTCGCCCGAATCGCTGGCGCGCGCGCGCGAGCCCTTCTTCACCACCAAGACCAGCGCCCAGGGCCTGGGGCTCGGATTGGCCATCTGCGATAGTCTGGTGCGTGCGCTGGACGGCGAACTGCTGCTGGCCAATCATCCGGCCGGCGGTGCACTGATCACCCTGCGTCTGCGCCTGGCCAGCCCCGGCGTCAACCTGCAACCTTCAGAGGACCCCTCGCCATGACCAGCGACAGCGCCATCGACAGCCGCATTCAGGTACTGCTGATCGACGACGACGCCCATCTGCGCCAGGCACTCAGCCAGACGCTCGACCTGGCCGGGCTCAAGGTCATCAGCCTGGGCGATGCGCAGGGTCTCGCCGCACGTATTCCCGCAGGCTGGCCAGGCGTGGTAGTCAGCGATATCCGCATGCCCGGCATCGATGGCCTGCAACTGCTGCAGCAATTGCGCGAGCGTGATGCCGAGCTGCCCGTGCTGCTGATCACCGGCCATGGTGACGTGCCGCTGGCCGTGCAGGCGATGCGCGCTGGCGCCTACGACTTCCTGGAAAAACCTTTCGCCAACGATGACCTGCTCGACAGCGTACGCCGTGCGCTGGAGCTGCGCCGCCTGGTGCTGGACAACCGCAGTCTGCGCATGGCGCTCAATGACCGCCAGCAACTGTCCAGCCGCCTGGTTGGCCAATCGCCGGCCATGCAGCGCCTACGCGAGCAGATCGGTGCACTTGCCAGCATCGCCACCGACGTACTGATTCTCGGCGAGACCGGAGCCGGCAAAGAGGTGGTCGCACGCGCTCTGCACGACCTGTCCAACCGCCGCGAAGGGCCCTTCGTCGCCATCAACGCCGGTGCACTGGCCGAGTCGGTGGTGGAAAGCGAGCTGTTCGGCCATGAGGCTGGCGCCTTCACCGGCGCGCAGAAACGGCGCATCGGCAAGTTCGAGTTCGCCAACGGCGGCACCCTGTTCCTCGACGAGATCGAGAGCATGAGCATGGATGTGCAGGTCAAGCTGCTGCGCCTGCTGCAGGAGCGTGTGGTCGAGCGCCTCGGTGGTAATCAGCTGATCCCGCTGGATATCCGCGTGATCGCCGCGACCAAGGAAGATCTGCGTCAGGCCGCCGATGCCGGGCGTTTCCGCGCCGACCTCTACTACCGCCTCAACGTCGCACCGTTGTCCATCCCACCGCTGCGCGAGCGCGGCGAGGATGCCCTGCTGCTGTTCCAGCACTTCGCCGATGGGGCGGCCGCCCGCCACGCCTTGGCGCCGCGAGAGCTACAGCCGGGACAGCGCGCCTTGCTGCTGCGTCATCCATGGCCAGGCAACGTGCGTGAGTTGCAGAACGCCGCCGAGCGCTTCGCCCTGGGCCTGGAATTGGCTCTCGACAGCAACGCGCCAAACCTGCCGCCGGTCAACGGCGGGCTCAGCGAACAAGTCGAAGCCTTCGAACGCGCCCTGATCGCTGCCGAGCTGAGCCGCCCGCACGGCTCGCTGCGCAGCCTGGCTGAAGCGCTGGGCGTGCCACGCAAGACGCTGCACGACAAACTGCGCAAACATGGGTTGAATTTCTCAGGCGCTGGCGGAAGCTCGCCAGAGGACTTCGACTGACTGGCGGCAAACCGCCATTTTCAGCCATCCATACCTGACGCTGGCGGGCTCATACGCCGATCAGAGGGCCGGTAAAGAAGCATAGAAGCCCGCAGCCATGGGCCTTTGCACGGCACGCAAGGTCGGCATATCGCAGACTGGCACAAGGGTTGCTCTAGGCTAACGTCAAGCGAACCCACAAGTACAAGTCCAGGCCTCGCTAATGCCACCGGCGTTTTTCTCCAAGCCGCCTAGACTTGCTCTTGTCCGTTCGTCAGCTGCGCCCCGGCGCAAATGCGATAAACACAACAAGAGGAAGCATCCGCATGTTCAAACTGACTGCCAAGGCGCTGGCTTGCGCCCTGTCCCTGTCCATCGCTGGCGTAGTTCACGCTGCCGACCCGATCGTCATCAAGTTCTCCCACGTGGTTGCCGAGCACACCCCGAAAGGTCAGGGTGCCGTGCTGTTCAAGCAACTGGCTGAAGAGCGTCTGGCTGGCAAGGTCAAGGTCGAGGTCTACCCGAACTCCTCGCTGTTCGGCGACGGCAAGGAAATGGAAGCGCTGCTGCTCGGCGACGTCCAGCTCATCGCCCCGTCCCTGGCCAAGTTCGAGCATTACACCAAGCAGCTGCAGGTATTCGACCTGCCGTTCCTGTTCGACGACATGGCAGCTGTTGATCGCTTCCAGAAAGGTCCGGAAGGCCAGAAACTGCTGACCTCGATGACCGACAAGGGCATCACCGGCCTGGCTTACTGGCACAACGGCCTGAAGCAGCTGTCGGCCAACAAGGCACTGCTGGAGCCGAAAGACGCCCGTGGTCTGAAGTTCCGCGTACAGGCTTCTGCCGTACTGGAAGAGCAGTTCAAGGCCGTGCGCGCCAACCCGCGCAAGATGAGCTTCGCCGAGGTATACCAAGGCCTGCAGACTGGCGTTGTCAACGGTGCCGAGAACCCGTACTCGAACATCTACAGCCAGAAGATGCACGAAGTACAGAAGTACATCACCGAGTCCAACCATGGCCTGCTGGACTACATGCTGATCACCAATACCAAGTTCTGGGACGGTCTGCCGGCTGACGTACGCGACGAACTGGACAAGATCATCGCCGAGGTCACCGTCGAGGTGAACAAGCAGGCTGACGCCCTCAACGAAGGCGACAAGCAGCGTATCGCCGAAGCAGGCACCACCGAGATCCTGACCCTGACTCCTGAGCAGCGTGGCCAATGGCGCGATGCCATGCAGCCGGTATGGAAGAAGTTCGAAGGTGAGATCGGCGCTGACCTGATCAAGGCCGCGCAAGCTGCCAACCAGTAATAAGGCCGGAGAGCCGTAGGGTGGGCAGAGCGTCGATGCTCTGACCCACCACGACGCCCGCGACGGGCGTCGATCAACGCTGTAACCGGTGGGCCGGCTACCGTCCCACCCTACGCCCTTTCCATTCGGGAGAACCGACCATGAACGCCTTGCGGCGCGGCTGGGAGCA
>NZ_PJLX01000024.1:0-34770 GCF_002843095.1 Pseudomonas sp. YY-1
TAAATCATGCCAATTAACCTGCCCGTCGACAACACGCTGTCGACGGGCGACAAACCTGGCATTCCGAATCACAGATAAATTCAATTAAATCAACAACTTACGAAATATAATGGGCACCATTATTGGCATGATTGAGCCACATAAAGTGGCATTTTCCGCCGAAATTACCGCAATAAATGGCATTTTCCGTAAGCCCCTGAAACGAGCCGCGTGCAGCACTACATTTCAGCAATACAAGCTACGCGCTGGAGGCAGACCTCAAGCCACAGCCTGGATTGACAACCTGTCAATGCAACCCAGATTACGGCGAATCCACCGAGTAGGAAACAGACGCTTTCCGACTCCGACAGACGGAAAGCTTGGTGGCTGTATGAAGACTCGCTAGCCCTTTGCCAGCAGCTCCATTGAGCTGGACGAATCAGAAAATCGATAGCCCATAGCCTTGTAACCCGCTTGGCGCTTACTCCACATACGGAGCAATGCAGGATGTCCGGAATCGATGAAGTCGATGATGCGCACATCCGCCTTACTCGCATGTTCCCGATGCAGGCGGCCCGCATACTGCTGGAGAGTGCCCTTCCAGGAAACCGGCATGGCCAGTACCAAGGTATCCAGTGCCGGGTGGTCAAAACCCTCTCCAACCAATTTCCCGGTTGCCAGGATTACCCGTGGTGCATCTGCTGGCAGTGCTTCCAGTTCGCCAATTAGCGCAGCGCGTTGCTTCTTGGACATCCGCCCATGCAGCGTGAATAGGTTCTCGACCCGGCCAACCAGCCTTTCCTCTATTGCACTGAGGTGATCCGTTCGCTCAGTCAGCACCAGGATCTTCCGTCCTTGGTCAAAAGCCTCTCCGACCTCGGCAACAACTTTGGCTGTTCGCTCAGTGTCGTTGCACACCTGCAAGAAGACATCTTGGATGCCTGTCCCTTCGGGCATGACTATCGGTCGAGAAAGCCACTGCGGCGTCACGGCCAGATCAGCGGGAGCACCCTCCGGCCTACTCGCTGTATGCCGAATGGGCCCGCACTGCATGAAGATAATCGGCTGCTGGCCATCACGACGTACTGGCGTAGCGGTCAGACCCAAGACATATTTGGCCCCAGCAGCCTTGAGGAGGGCCTCGAACGAAAAGGCTGACAGGTGGTGGCACTCATCTACGATGATTTGCCCGTAGTTTTTCACCTGCTCGCTGACTTCGCCCTGCCGCGACAAGGACTGCATTACGGCAATGTCGATGATGCCTGTCGGCTTGGCCTTACCACCGCCGATGGTGCCGATCTTCGTTTTGTCTGCCCCCAGAAACGCCTGCAAACGCTCCTTCCACTGCTGGAGCAACTCCGTCCGGTGCACCAGCACCAGCGTGTTCACACCGCGCTGGGCAATCAGCGCGGCAGCCGTGACGGTTTTGCCAAAAGCAGTGGGCGCACAGAGGACGCCGGTGTCGTGCGCCAACATGCCTTCGAGAGCAGCCTCTTGATCCTGGCGTAGCGTGCCCGCAAAGTGGACATCGATGGGCTCTCCAGCGAAGCGCTCATCGTGCAGCACCAACTCAATCCAGTTGTCTTGCAGCAACGTCCTCACGTCATCCAAGCAGCCACGGGGCAAGGCGATATGCTGAGGAAAATTTTCCGCGCAACCAATGATCCGGGGCTTGTTCCACACAGGCAGACGCATTGCCTGTGCCTTGTAGAACTCCGGATTCTGAAAGGCCGCCAAGCGGATCAGCTTGTTGACTAATGGCTGGGGCAGTTCGGACTTGTCGAAATAGATCTGGTTGGCCAAGGTAACGTTCACTGACTCGGGTAACGGACAAGCCAACTTCTGAGTCTTTTCCGCTGTGCGCTGCCAGGGTTTCGGCTCGTCGTCATCCGCTACTGCGGTGACATCCAACGGATGGCGACCTCCAGTGGCCAGCAGGGTTTTCGGCACAATATCCTGCACGGGCATAGGCTGAATGCTGGCCAGAAATGCCCACTGGTCGGGATGGGGCGTCAGCGTCTCATCGACAAAAACACTGCCGCCAAACGCGCGGGCCCGCTTCTGCAAGGGCAAGGCAATCAAGTTACCAAAGCCGCCTTTGGGCATGCTGTCCTGATTTGGAAACAGTCGGTCATACGAGCTCAGCGTCAGTTGCCGGGTGCGCTCGCAGGTATGACTGATGATCGCGGAGCCGAGCAGGCGCGCCTCATAGGCGGGGACATTACGCTCGAAGAAAATCCAGGCATGCGCCCCGTTACCGGAGCGGGAAATCTCCAGGGCCACCGGCACACCCAACTCGCGGCAAGACTGAGCGAACGCCATGACATCCGCGCGCCAATCGGCCTCGTCAAAATCCACTGCCAGGAAGTAGCAGGTGTCGTCTGGCAGCAACGGGTAAACGCCGATAACAATCTCTCCCGCCAGATGCTTGTAGAGCACCTGATCAGTCAGCGGCAGGAGTTGGCGGAACGAGCAGTCTCCGCACTTGATCCGTGGCTTCTCACACACGCCTGGACGCCATTCATTGGCGCACGCCGGTGAGTAGCCCGATTTACCGGCCTTGCTTTCCCAGCGCACGGGAAACACATCGGCACGGCCCCGAAACAGTCGCCTGAACAACGCCAACTTGGCATCCGTGTCGAGACTCGAACTTATCAGTGGAGGCGGGCTAGGGCCTGTTAACACAACCTCAGTCCGTCAACGATCAGGGCAAAATTAACGAAGCCGATGAACATGACATCGAGCTTTTCAAAGCGGGAGAAAATTCTGCGAAATCCTTTCAAGCGCCGAAACAGACGCTCTACCTCATTTCGGCGCTTATAGATTTCTCGGTCATATTCCCAGGGATTGATGCGAGTCCTCAGCGGAGGAACCACTGGGATAAAGCCCAGGTCCAGCGCAAGCTGACGGGTTTCGTTGCCCTCGTAAGCACGATCCATCAGCAGATGCAGCGGTCTTCCTTGCTCGCCCAGCTTGCGAAGCAGGTCGCGACCTGCCGGTGCGTCGTGTGCCTGCCCGGGTGACAGGGAGAACGCTATGGCTGTTCGATCATTCGCGGCAACCAGATGAATCTTGGTGTTCCAACCGCCTCGGGATTTTCCAATAGCTTGAGGGCCGTTTTTTTTCGAGCGCCAGTGCCATCGGGATGCACCTTGATGCTGGTGCTATCCAGGGACACCGCCTCGATCTTGATCCGGACAATTTGGGATTGCTGCAACTGGGCGAACACCCGATCCAACACACCCGACCTCGACCAGCGGCTCATGCGGGTGTAGATGGTGTGCCAATTGCCAAAGCGCTTCGGCAAGCCGCGCCACTTGCAGCCATGCTCAGCGACATAGAGGATCGCGTTCAACACGTTCAGGTTGGACAGACTTACGTTGCCCCGCTGTCGCGGGAAGCAATGCTCAATGATCGAGAATTGTTCGGGGGTAATTTCCATGCGCGAAGTATCACGCATGGAGAGACTTGAAGCTAATTAGCGTTAACAGGCCCTAGTCGGTTCGACTAGCGGCGGCTCGTCAGGCAAGCGCCACTCAATACCATGCGCTTCCAACAGCGCGATCAAGCGCGCATTTTCGGCCCGTAGATGCTCAAGCAGATCATCACCACTCATCGTGCCGAGACCACCTTTCAGTCATGGGGAACAGCTGAGCCCGCTATTTAAGACGCTCGGCTGCCTTGCGATAGGCCTGCTCACGCTCACGGCGATCAACCGCGACCACAAACACCACCACCTCGTGGTCAAGCACCTGGTACACCAGGCGATAACCACTGCTGCGCAGCTTGATCTTGTAGCAGTCCGGCAGCGAATGGAGCCGATTGGCTTCAATGCGCGGATTCAGCAACACCTCAGCGAGCTTTTTCTTCAGCTGCTGGCGAACGGTATCACCCAGTTTTTGCCATTCCTTCAGTGCCCGCGCATCAAACTCAAGGCTATAGATCATCCAACGCAACCTTCACGCGCTGCGGAGCGGCCAGGCGTTCACGAACCGTAGCGATTAACGCTTCATCTTCCTCGGTCATCAGCACCGGGCGAAATGGCAGCTGTCCGCGCTCGGCTACATACTGCAAGGCCTGGCGCATCAGCTCAGAGGGGGTGACGCCAAGCTTTTCCAGCTCCTGATAAGCACGCGCCTTAAGCTCGTCGTCGATGCGGATATTGATGGACGCCATGGTGCGGCCCTCACTGTAATGACATTCGTATTTACAGTGACAGGGTAGCCGTCGTTTGGCAAGCGGGTTGGCACCCCCGCCAGTAACACACCGACCAAGTGCCTCCTGACTGCGGCACCTCACCCCAGGTGCCCGGTAGCCACATAATGCTGAAGTGGTCGCCAGCACCCTGTCCGCAGCGGGGCACTATTGAACATAGCGCCCGTTATACGCACCCCACATGCCCGACCCATTTTTCAGGAAACAAAAAACCCGCCGAAGCGGGTTCTTTCCTGACCATCCAACATCCTGTCGATGCGTCCTAGCAATGGCCAATCATCCTTGATGCCGAGCACATCCGTTGCTCAGTGGATGGGGCCAGATTAGTGCTCACAAGGCCATGCAGGAAGCGGCCAACAACGTCAGGCCATGTAAGCCATTCGCTATAGCAGCTATATGTGGTCTCAGCGAAAAGGTTAGGCCACTGAAGTAGCAGATCGCCTCTTGTACCTAATCTGAGGGTGATTGTTAACTCGCTTCATCTCGAAAAGATCGATGGCCGCAAAAAGGTCTACCAAACGTGGATAACCGTAGTTCCGGGCATCGAACGAAGCCTGATTACCGATCCGACTACCCACCGTTGCCAAAGAGGCCCAGCCATCTTCGCTCTCTGCATATGCGACCGCGTTGCGAAGCAGATTCATTAGCTTGGTATCACCTTTGAGTTCCTTGCAGGTTTTTCTCTCGGGAGCAGGCACGAGCCCTGAGTCTTCAACTGCCAAGCTTTTTTCCAGATGCGTGATCAGAGCACCGACCTGGTCATCCGTCAGCTCTGGTTGATCAACATACAGAAATCGTGAGCACGCATTCACGAAAGGCTCAGGCGTTTTGCGTTCACCAAAACCCACGACCTGCTTGCCTTCGGCCCGCAGTCGCATGACTAGTGGGGTGAAATCGCAGTCGGACGAAACCAAGCAGAAGACATCGACTGGCTTATTGAACAGTACATCCATGGCATCAACAGCCATGGCCATGTCTGTCGCGTTCTTACCTTTAACCAGATCGAACTGCTGAATAGGCTGTATTGCATGCTCATGCAGCACTTTGCCCCACGGATCCAGGCATGGGTTTTTCCAGTTGCCGTAGGCCCGACGAATAGACACCGAGCCATAGGAGGCAAGCTCAGCGAGCACGTCCCCTATCTTGCGGCTTGGAGCATTGTCAGCATCAATGAACATGGCAACGTTCAAACTCTGTTGCTGACCACTCATACGAAACTCCCTCTAGCAGTGGACATCCAGTCCAACGCGCCCTCAGATCCAATATTGCTGAACAATTCTGCCGCCTGCTTCTTGGCCTTTGCCTCGTCAGCAGCACTTAATGGCGCCAGCCTTACGCCCTCATCGCCAGCAACATAGAGCGGGCCACCTTGATCATCGTCGTACTCTTGATCTGCGTACATGCCACCATCATGGTATGCCCGCAGCGTACTCTCACGCAGGTCGGTTCCCATATGCTCGGCAAGGTAAACCCAGACCCAGTTCTGAAATAGGTTGCCTCGGTCATCTTCATCGATCAGATCGCGCATCGCATCGACATCACCATGCAAAGCTGCCTGATGATTCCAATGCCTTGCAGAGGCATCATCACCAGCGCCCTGAGCCAACCAGGCTAAAGAACGCATTGCCTCCACATGACCTAAAGCAGCAGCCTCCTTGTACCAATGCTCAGCTTGCCCATGGTCGCCTCGATGCTCAGCACGCTGCGCCTTATCAAGAGCAATATCTAACCTGGCATCTGCCCATCCCAGACGCGCAGCCTCAGTCAAATGAAGTGCCTCCCGCTCGGCGTTAAGCAGCTGAGTCTTATAGGCCGTCGCCCATTCGAGCTGCACCCCATCAAGATCACGGCCCTGCTCCATCAGTGAATACCAATAAGCGGAGCCCTCCTCTTCACTGAGGTCATCGCCTCTATATATAAGTGCCAAAGCATAGTGAGCTGCCGCGCTGCCCCTCGAAGCCAAACCGTTTAGGCCGTCAATCAACAACGCGATTTTTGCAGGGTCGAGAGATGGAGGCTGGTTGCCTGCTGACTCAGAGTCAGAGGCTTCATCCTCGACCTCCTCATCAATGTCATACCAGTCCTCGGGGTATGCCCAATAGCCTTGTTGAAGGGTATCTATAACCAACTCAACGGAGGCAACCCCCAGACACTGATCAGCAATCATGCTTAACAAGGCCGCACCAGCCGAGTCAGCAACCGACTCATAACCCAACTCGGCTAAACGACGATGAAGTGTTGCCAGTGAAGAGGCCACTGGCACTGGCGCACGCTCCATTACAGCCATGACGTGGCCCGCATCCAACGAAGCACGGGTATTGAACCCAAAGCTCGCTGCAAATAGCTCATAGATATGCGAGTGCCGAAATGACTGCTGGGTAGCAGACTCAAGCTGCTGCTTGGTGGCGTAAACGAGTTCTTTGATAGCCATGAAACCAATCCTCATCGCCTGACGTACGGAGCGAACGGCACACGTTTAAGCCCCGGACATCCAGGCTTGGAAGGGTTTCTCAGCTAGAGAGATATGAATCGAAGGAATGCGAAGCCTTTTTTAACTCGTGTGCAAGTTGGGCGGGCGCCTGCCACAGATTCTAGCTAGCAATCTGTCGCAAAGTCGAGCGCTGCGCCAGCCGACTCGCTAGACACCATTTCACTTGCTGGAGGAGCTGGCTTCCAGCAGGGAAAGAATCCACTGGACAGGAGCATCCTGCCCCTGCGTGTCAAAGACGAACTCTTGCCCTCTGGCCACACTGTTGAGCAAACACTCATCACCAACTACGCGCCATCGACGTTCATCACCGTGATAACTCAGCTGTGAGCGTCCATCTACTGGAGCCAAAAAGCTTGGAAGCCTCCAGCTAGTCTGGGCATTACTCTCGGGGGCTGTCAGCACCAACCTCTGATCGAAATGCGTGAATACACCTGCTCCTTGAGCATGGGTGTGAGCGTCGCCAATGACTAGCTGATCTGCCGACTCGTACAGGGTATTAGATGCATCTGGGGAGTAGGCGAAATGCGGGTGATAGCGGGCCCAAAGCATTTCATCGCTAGGGAGTTCATCGACCTGGTGAATCCGCCCAATCTGCATCCAGCCCCAGATTATATGGCGTGCCCGTTCCGTTCTTTTGAAACGCCAGCCATCTGCTGTCTGCTCAACAGACCTAAAAGATCCGAAGAACAGGAACACATCACCGACCTGAACGCCCTGCTTACGCAGGTGCCCCTGGGCACTACCGGTCTGCCCCAATAAAGGTTTCCAACCAGGCAATCGCGGTAAAGAATCAGCACGCAGGTCTGGATCTAAGTGGGCGAAATGGCGACTCCGCTTGGCATCGCCTGTGAGCTCTACAACCAGATCACCAACGTTCATATCCCCAAACGACAGGTCTTGATAGGCAATGGGGGAGCCTTTATCCGGAATGGGCAATGAAAGCATGCGCCCATCCGGAAAAATCGGGCTTGGACACCCCCCTGCCGTGGAATCAAAACCTTTGCGGCTCAGGATGATGCGCATCAGCGGCCTCCGCATTTAGATGTGCTGGTGAGTTCATCTTCAGGCCACTGTGTCGGATTGCCATGCCTACCCGGTTGGTAACGCGACCGTATAAAAGAAATAAAACGCTCGGCTAACGCTTCGGAGGACTGTATGCCATGCGCCGACTGCCCACCGGGCAGTGCAGGTCGAACTGCTTCAGGGAGCGCTATAGCTTGAGCTCCGAAGTAATAGAACTCATCGGCAATCAGGGCGTACTGTCCAGATACATCCCGACGTAGATCATCATCACTGGGAGCATCAGCCCCCGTATCCCAGTGATTGGGATTACGCACTTGCTCAAAATGTCCCGGCTCAAATGCACCTGGCACAAGGGGCCGGTAGATGTTATCCCCCGCTTTGGGGACAGGGCCGGACTTGCCTAGGTTAGGCGTTTTATCCTGGAATGTGGGCGCTGGCGGTTCTGACGCTTTATTCCAGTGGTTCTGACCCACTCGCACTGGAGGTACTGACCCACCCATTCCAGTGATTGTGATCCACTGCGCCGATGATTCTGATCCACCTCTAAAACGTTAAACTACCTGCTCTATCCTTCCATTGCAGGTCGCCGCAATTGATTGAAGAAGGCAGCCCAAACGTCTATGCCGACCTTGGTTGCACCGACGCTGATGCAATGCAGCGCAAAGCCATGCTCGTCGTGCGTATCAGCGATGCAATTTCTGCCAAGTCACTAAGGTTGGCTCAGGCGGCGAGAGTGATGGGCATCGAGGCATTTTGTCTGGAAGACTGGTTAAAGGGGCATTTCCGAGATGCCGACGAAACCCTACTGCATGCCTGTCTGTGCCACCTTGAAATGCAGCCTCACTGATTAGATTATTTTCGCGGACGCGAAAATGACGAAGGGGGCATCGCCCCCTTCGTGGTCTATCAGCTATGCCTTGGCAGCCTGCTTGCGCAGGGACTCGCCCTTGAGCCCGATACGGTGTGAGCGGTGGACGATGCGATCCAGGATGGCCTCGGCCAGCGTGGCGTCGTTGAACATGCTATGCCAGTGCTCAGTAGGGAATTGACTGGTGATGATCAGTGAACCGGTCTGCATGCGCTGATCGACAATATCCAGCAAGGTATACCCCACCGTGGGCTCGACCGGAGCCAGGCCGAAGTCATCGAGGATGAGTAGATGGACTCTGCTCAAGGCTGTTCGGTACTTGGGCAGAGAGCCATCGCCAATAGCGATTTGCAGCTCTTCATAGAGTTTCGAGGCGCTTTTGTAGACCACCGAGTAGCCCTGTCGGCAGGCTTGGCTACCAAATGCGCAGGCGAGCCAGCTCTTGCCTGTACCGGTGGCTCCGGTCAACAACAGATTCTGTTGCTGACCGATCCAGGAGCATCCCGCCAGGCCGGCAATCACCTGTTTATCCAGGCCTCGACTGCTGCGGTAGTCCACATCCTCCAGGTGTGCGGCATAGCGCAACTTTGCCTGTTTCAGCAGCCGAGACAGTTTGCGATTCTCGCGCTCGCTGAGTTCACGATCCACCATCAGGCCCAGGCGATCATCGAAGGGCAGTTCCTGCATTCGCGGCTGCTCAAGTTGGTCGCGATAGGCCTTGGCCATGCCGGACAGTTGCAGTTGTTGGAGCTTGCTTTGGGTCTGTTGGTTCAGCATGTCGAGCGATCCTTTTCATCGGCAAAGTAATGGGCACCACGCAGGTTTTCGTGAGCCGGTGTCGAGCTGGGTAAAGCTTTCAGGCCAGGGCGTTTGTCGGGTTGCTCGCGCAAAATGGATTGCAGGCTTTTCAAGGCAAAGGTCTTGATGGTCAGCGCGTAGGCGCAGGCCTCCTCCAGTCGGACATCGCCGTGCAAGCGAGCTTCTTTACGCAAGGCGCTGGCAGCCTTGTGTCCGTTGGCCACATCGGTACGTTCGGTCAGGTGATAGTGCAGGTGTCGCAGCAGTGCAGGCCCGACTCGCTCGCCCCAGGCGAGCAATGCAGCGGGCTCACTGTCAGCGTAATACTGGTGGTTCGGCGGCCGGTGCTCCGGCTGCATGCTGATGCCGGAAACATACTGCCGGGCATGACTGCTGACGCGCAGGTGATTGTGGAAAACCTCCACGACCGCCCCCGTAGCACGTACATCCACTTGCTGCTGTACCAATCGGCTCGGTACGGAATAGTGGTGGTTGTCGTACTCCACCAAGTAGTCGCTACGCACCCGTACCTTGAAGCGCCAATCGGCATGCTCGTAGGCGTGGATCGGCAGCGGCTGGAGTGCAGGCTGATCCACCTCAACGAACAGGCTGTGCCGACTACAGCCAGGCTGTCGCTTGAACGGGCGTTGGTTGAATGCCGGTAACAATTCCAGGATGGCCTGATTGAGTTCTGCCAAACTGAAGAAACGACGGTGACGAAGGGCTGCCAGCAGCCAGCGCTGAACCAGTTTCACTCCGGCCTCCACCTTGCCCTTGTCTTTGGGTTTACGCGGGCGCGCCGGCAGAATGACGGCTTGGTAATGTTGGGCCAGTTGCTGGTAGATCAGGTTGAGCTGGACTTCATCCTTGCCATGCTTGATCACTGCCGCCTTGAGGTTGTCAGGAACCAGCAGGCGTGGCACTCCCGCGAAGAAATTGAAGGCCTGCACATGGCAGTGCATCCAGTCTTCAATGCGCTGGCTCCACACGGCACAGGCGAAGGTGTAGCTGGAGTAGCCCAGCACGCCGACGAATATCTGCGCCATCCTCGGCTCCGATTGACCGTCCAGGTAGATCGGCATGGTCTTGCCAGAGAAGTCCAAAAACAGCTTGTCGCCAGGCTGATGCAGCTGACGCATTGCCAATGGTTGCTGCTGTAGGAAGCGGCGATAGCTGGACGTGAACTGCGAATAGGCGATGCCGTCTGGCTCGGTGGCCCGCCATTCACGCCATAGCAATTCCAGGGTGACGCTGGGATTACGCATTTCCGCATGCACCCAGTTCCAGTCGGGGCAGGCTTTCAAGCGAAAGCCGTTGAATGGCTTAATCCCCAGACGCCCATAAAGCTGCTCGTCGCTCCATTCAGCAAGCTGATCCACATCGAGGACAATGCTTTCCAAGTGGCGTCGCAAACGCTTGAGGCTGTTGCGCGAAAGCCCCGTGCTATGAGCGATTTCGCGTGTCGATAAACGTGTGCCATAGTGCAGGCGCACGGCTTCGCGCAGCAGGCGCGGTTCAATCCTGACTCTCATCCATACTCCTTCGTACCCTGTAGAGGGCGCTGAACGGCAGGTAGTACCTGCCCCTCGGCCTTGACAGCCGATAGAAGGACGCTGAGAATCCACAAGCGTTGAAGGTGCTTATGTCATCTAGAAAAAGGCTCGGAGTTGCTGCTCCGGGCCTTTTTTGCGTCCACAGTTTTTGTTGCTCGCATGACCTAATCGATAGCGTGATGTCCTGTAGTTTTTCTGGGCCCTAGTGGCCGTGGCTGCCGGATACTCCAGCCTGCGCGGCCAGCCACCGTTCGACCTCCTGCTTGAGAAACAAGCGGCGGCGACCGACGCGGAACGAAGGCGGCATCGGCAAGCCCATGCTCAATCGGTTGCGCGCCGTATGCTCAGAAATTCTGAGAATCTGGCTCACCTCCATGAGTGTCATCGTCTCCACCGTCATCCCCTTGCCTGCACTGCAATATCCCGATAGCGCATGCTAGGCAGTTGGTGGATGCCCAACTACTAGCCAGACTGGACACTTGATTTTGCCGCTCTACCTGGACGATGAATTTCTCGACTCTTTCGTATACGAGGATGTGGCGGTTGCCCTCTGGGCAATCAGGCTGCACGCTGCTGACATAGCTGTTACGCCCGCAATCGCGCTGCGGCTGATCAGGCAGTACCTACAGCCACTGATCCCGCCTGAGCATTGCCATGTGCTTTATGGGCAGCGCATAGCGACCTGGAATGGCATTTGGGGAATTTATGCGGATCTGGGCTGCTGTGTTGGCAAGAGCAACAATCCGCATCTGTTTGAAGTAATGAAGGCAGTGGAGCTTGTTCATCACTTCACGACTTGGCCGCCAAGGGAGTACACATTCCCGACTGTTATTGAGGTCACCTACTTCCTCAGCATGTGCACTCAACTGAAGATCCCCATGCCGAGTCATTTGCGCTTGGAAAATGGTCAGCGACTTGATCCGTTCAGCTTTTGCACGTTGTGTTGGCGGCAGCCATTGCCTGGAAGAAAACTCTGCGCACACCACTCTCCCAATGTTCCGCTTCAGGATGAGGTCGGAACGCAAGCGGCGGCGGCACGCTACAAGTCAGGCGTTCGCCAAAGAGAGAGGTTCGATAAAGCAGTAAATCGCATACTGACCAAGGAAGTGACCGAGTTCCATGAAGGGCTCTTCACTCCCGTGGTGCTGTTCCCCGAACAGGGCATTGAAGCCTGGCTGGCTGAGCGTCGACCGCTGCTGTGGCAATTGCTCGGTGAACGGCAGCAGGCACTCAACGATACGAATGCAGTGAGCATGCTGCTTGATCTATTGCACTGTCCTGATGATCTGCCGCCCAAGGCCAATCAATTTTACCGACGGATCAATCAGCATCTGGATAAGCATCCATTACTGATCTGGCCAATGCTCATACGGGCCGAGGGCTGGCACCGATGCCGAGAAGACGTGCGGGGACAATGGGGCGGCAAACGCTCTGGAGCAGGGCGTCCTATACAGCCAGCCTTCGAGCCGTCAGCTACTTCGCCATGTACCGATCAACAACCGGGCGCAGCTCGCGGTTACGCTGAGCATAGGTCTTGATGACGTGCTGGTAGGTCTTTGCGTCCGAGCCCGGCAGCGAATACTGCACGTCGAATACCTCCTGATCCAAGGCTTCCCATTCGGCGATCAGGGCCGCATCTGGCTGCGCCTGCTGGCTCTCCGCATGGATCAGATAGGTCAAACTGGAGGTCAGGAAGTCGAGTGTGTCTTCAGCGCTTTCCAGTAGCTCCAGACATTGGTTGTGGGTCATTCCCAGCGCTTCCGCACCTGGTAAAAGCATCGCGTATCTCCTCTGAGTAAGTGCCGTGCACCACCATCACGGGGATGCACGGCCACCCTACAGCCTGCAACATCATCGTGGAGCCTGGCAGTGGCTGGCAATCGCCTCACATCTGTGGCGGCCAGTTATGCGACTCGCCCTGGCAATCCTTGCACCAGGCATACAGCGCGTCGTACAAAACCAGACCATGGCGTAGCATTTCATGGTCATCGGCGAAGGTCTGCGATAAGCCCAACGAGATGGCATACAGCCCTGCCGACTGTGGCGCAAGATCGAGCCTTGAGGTATCGGCACCGCGCACTATCTGCGCCAGTTGCTGCAAGGCCGGCTCATCCAATTGGTACTTCTTCAGGAATGCGTCGAAGCTGCACAACTCGCCTTCATGAGTGAGTTCAACACCTGGGATGTCGTAAGGCGTAGCGCCTTCCTCTCGCGCCAGGCGCAGCACGTCGCCACTCGGCACATAGAGAAATTCCGGCGCGGTGTCGATAAAACGGGCGATCAGCCAGGGGCAGGCAATCCGGTCGATCTTCGGGCGTTCACGGGTGATCCACTTCATGCAGCACCTCCTGCCTATCGGGATAGGCTCCGGGTGGGCTGGCCAGCGCTGCGCCAGCCAGCAAAACCATCGATCAAGTAGCGTGCATCCAGGCCCATGGCCTCCAGTGTGGCAGCGATGCCCTGGCTGATTTCATGCCCCTGGGCGCAATAGAGAATCACCGGCCTGTCCCGTGGCACCTGATCCTTCCAGGTAAATACATCTTCTGGGTCACGCCAGTGGGCGCCGGGAATTTCTGTGGCATCGGCAAGCCGAACGCTCGTGCGGCGTACATCCAGCAGGGCGAATGTCCGCCCTGCGGTTTGCCATTCTGCCAGTTCGCATATCGAGATTCGGCTCATCGTCCACCTCTCAGTTTTGCAGCAGGTGCACACCCAGTCCGACCAGCGCACAGGCAACCAGCACCTGGATCACGCCGCGCTTGAAGCGGAACAAGGCGACGGCCGCCGCCAGTGCGATCAACGCCGATGGCCAGTCGAAATGAGCATTGAAGCCTTGCGGCCAGAGCACGTGATAGCCGAAGAACAACGCCAGGTTGAGGATCACCCCGACCACAGCCGCCGTGATGGCGGTCAGCGGCGCGGTGAACTTCAGTTCGTTGTGGGTCGACTCCACCAGCGGGCCGCCGGCCAGGATGAACAGGAACGACGGCAGGAAGGTGAACCAGGTGACCAGGCTGGCGGCCACCGCGCCGGCCAGGAAGGCCTGGTCTGCACCGAACACTTGCTGCACATAGCCGCCGACAAAGCCAACGAAGGCCACCACCATGATCAGCGGCCCCGGCGTGGTCTCGCCCAGGGCCAGGCCATCAATCATCTGCGTCGGGGTCAGCCAGCCGTAATGACCGACTGCGCCTTGGTAGACGTAGGGCAGCACCGCATAGGCCCCGCCAAAGGTCAGCAGCGCGGCCTTGGTGAAGAACCAGCCCATCTGCGTCAGGGTGCCTTCCCAGCCGTACAGGGCGGTCAGCAAGCCCATGGGCAATGCCCACAGCGCCGCGCCAATGACGGCTAACAAGAGCAGGCGCGGCCAGCGAAAGCGCGCATGCTCCGGTGTCGGGGTGTCGTCATCAATCAGTGCCGGGCCGAAGGACTGCTTGGACGCGCCGTGGCCACCGCCGACACTGAATTTCTCAGGGGCGAATCGCCCGCCGAAGTAACCAATCACCGCAGCGCCCAGCACGATCAGCGGAAACGGTAGGTTGAGGGCGAAGATCGCCACGAAGGAGGCGGCGGCAATCGCCCACAGCCAGTTGTTCTTCAGTGCCCGCGAGCCGATGCGGTGCGCGGCCTGCACCACGATGGCGGTGACGGCCGGCTTGATGCCGTAGAACAGCCCGGCCACCACCGGCACTTCGCCGAAGGCGATATAGACCCAGGAGAGGCCAATCAGGATGAACAGCGACGGCAGCACAAACAGTACACCGGCAATCACCCCACCCCAGGTTCGATGCAGCAGCCAGCCGATATAGGTGGCCAACTGCTGGGCCTCTGGGCCGGGCAGCAGCATGCAGTAGTTGAGCGCATGCAGGAAACGCCGCTCGGAGATCCAGCGCCGCCGTTCCACCAGCTCCTGGTGCATGATCGAGATCTGCCCGGCTGGGCCGCCGAAGCTGATAAAGCCCAGCTTGAGCCAGAAGGCGAAGGCCTGCCAGAAACTGATCGGCTGCGGTGCTTGCGTCAGTGTTTCCGTATTGGGTGCGGCGGTTTGCGTCACGTCGTGGGTACTCCTTTGTCGAAGCTGGCCAGCAAACCATCGAAGATGGCGGAAGCAGCGGTCAGTAATTGATCATCTTGGGTCAGTGTTTCGCGCAGCCCTGCCAGCACACTCTCGATGCCGGCGGCTTCGGGCGGCTGTACGCCACCCACGTCGAGGTAGTGCACAAGCAGGCCCAGCCGGGCGATGGCGGGTTGCTCCAAACCGAAGCTTGTCGCCAGCACCTCAAAGGTGACGCGACTGCCGACATGGCTGAAGGTCGCGCCGTCGAAGTCGAAGCCCAGGGCATCGGCAGGGCAATCCATGGGGCTGGGCAGCCACAGAATCCTGGCCTGCGGATCGATAAAGCGGCGGATCAGCCAGGCACTGGCCAGACGATCCACCCACGGCCGTTGCCGGGTCGCCCAGGTGCGTCCCTGATAGTCGGCTGCATGCAACTGCGCGATGGCCCCGGCCATGGCGTGGGGCTCATCCGGGGACAGAACGCGGGCGCAGGCCAGTTCCAGCTCTTGCAAGGCTTGATCCGCCTGCTGCTGGGCCTGGCCAGGGAAAAAGTCGATTTCGACTAGGCTGGCGAAGGCCTTGCGGAGTTTTCGTGCCTGCTTGAGCGTGTCCTGTATGGTGTCGGCGGTCAGGGTGTTCCGCGACTGCATGACCTCAGCCAGTAAGGCCGCATACTCCTCGCCACGATCAAACAGATGGGTAAAGTTCGCACCTTCAGGCTCTTCCACGCGCAGCACATGGGCTGCCCCACCGGCTTCACGCACATCTGCGGCCAAACCATCCAGCGTGGCGCGGCAGTCCTCGCGTTCAGGCATCAGATAGACACCATCACGCAGCACTGCTGCCCCGGAGGCTTTCAGCGAGCGCCAAGCCCGTTGTCGAGCGGTGGCATTCTCAGTAGGCAAGGAAAGGATGAGTGCTAGAAGCTTCATTTTGTAGAGGTACATTCATTTATGAATAACTCTCTACATATTGATCTTCAGAAAAGGAGATCGCAAGCGTTTACGCTGCACCGACCTGCTTTCGGAGGTGGGTCAGAATCATCGGCGCAGTGGATCACAATCACTGGAATGGGCGGGTCAGAACCTCCAGCGCGGGCGGGTCACAATCGCTGGAATTGGGTGTCAGCATCGGTGGAATACACATGGAACAAGGGATCGCCGAAGTAGTCGCGTAGATGCAGTTTTTTCCCCACTTGCATCAGATAGATCAGGCGTTCTTCACCAACCCGATCTCCAGTCAGCGCCTTGGATGTGAATCCAGCGATCCAATCACCCTGTTTCTTTGAGCGGCGAATCTGCGGCTTGCAGGTAGCTAGCGTGAGTGTGTGGCCAAACGGATTTGGAGCAAATCCAGTGTCGTGGGTCATTTTGTAGCTGAACAACCGCATTGGTAGCTTCCTTTTACCAGCAGAACATCAAACTGAAGGGCTCGCCCGTACCGGCCTCAAGCCATTCCAAAGATACTCGATGCAAATCACCGAATGCCGTCTCGCAAAAGCAACCATGGCGGCTGTATGCGGACAGATCGTTCGCACACCCACCAAGGAAAAAACCATGGAGCGTAGTGAGGATGCCGGCGACTGGCAGCTCTAGCTTGCTCAGCGGCGTACCCAACTGCGTCGAGAGCCACTGTAAAGCTTCGACAGAAGCATGGTCTTTCAATGCTTCTGCCCCAAGTCCGGAATACAGCGCTTTGGCAGCCCCCAGAGATATGCATGCTCCCCAAGCCTGCATGCCCTGCCCTGAATCAAAAGCAACCATAAGATTGATGTGGGGTTCCACATCATTGATCTCGGGCCATTGAATGCGTGTCATCTGTGCCATCTCCTGTGTACTTGGACACGAAGACAGGCTTTAGGTCGCTCTAAGAGCCCGGAAAAAAGTGACGCGCATGCCAATTGCTAGCGATGAGTCGGTAACGCATCAGGCCCAGATTTTATTAACAATTTTGATAAATAAATCCTGAGGGTTGTGCCGATCCAGATGGAAATCTGGCCGGGACAGACCATGTTAGAACTACCCGGTAGGGGAAATCGAAACCTACCACGCTGTATCTGGTATGCAGCACATAGAAACCATCAATACGCTCAGTACGCATGACATCTGAAGTTCGTACTCGATGGCCGTCACTAAAGCGACCCCATGCATCAGCTTTGATGTGATCGTGCATCACGCCAAATCCGGCCCGTGCAATGATCTGCGCATTAGTGATGTACGCGGTCACTGGGCGCCCAAAACAAATTCGCCGCGCCTGAGCCAGCCTTCTCGCTGCGTAGCGTGATAGCTCTGCCATCCATCCTCCCCGCGCAATAGCGCAACAGAAAGCGTGTTATGCGCAGCCTGGTTCGAATCCCCAGCCAAGGGGCCCAGGCTCAGAAACGGATGCGGCCCACGGTTTCCAGCGCCGCGCGTTTGCGCTGGCCATCGCCAAGCATCAGGTAGACCGTATTCAACGTCCGGAACACGAAACCCTCCTCGAAAACAGACAGAAATGACGTACGCACTGAATCGCCGACATCCCAGCGACGCATCGAGTCGTACACAACTCCATCGGCATACAGCATCACCGGCATACGCTGCGTTTTTTCCAGTTCAAGGCGCTGAGCTTCGCTCACATCGAGGTCGATCCAACGCCAGTGACGAACCAAACAAAACTCGGAATAGGGGAAGCGCTCACGCGCAAAGGCCAGCGCCTGCTCATCGGTCATGTCTGAGCCGGTCATCGGTTCCCCGGCGCCAGAGAGCAGGTCAGTGATCGTTTGAAGATCGTCCAAAGCAAGACCCTCATTTCTCCTGGTCGTCGAAACCGGCTTGGAGTTGGCTCCAAACCGCTGCCAATGGCTTGAGCAGCCACTGCTCCTGCCCCTGCAAAAAACACAACTGAATCTCCAGACACGTCAGGGCGGCAATCACATGCGCCGGGCCCTGCTCAACCTGAGCATCGAGATACAGCAGGGTGGGGCGCGTCCGTGGATGCCGCTGACACGCTAACTCCACGGCCCGCAACATCAGCGCTGGATCTGCGTCCAACGCAGTCGACCAGCCCAGTACCCGTTGGCTCTTGAGGTCTTGCACCAGTGCGCAATGCAGCGCCTCCCCCGCGCAACGCAAGACTGCACCATCGACGATCCAGGCACTTTCCGGGCAGGCCTGGATGTCATCGAGACTAAAGCGTGGCGCCGAAGGGATCATGTGTACCGGGCTCTCAATGCAGGCACCAGTGCGACTGCGCCACCCGCGCGGTGTCGAACAGGTCGATGAGGTGCAGCAGCGACTGCCGCCCCCCACGGGAAAAATTCACGACGACCAGACAATCCTGCTCGCGCGTTTTGATCAACCAACGCGGGCCGCAGTCGATGATCTGCGTGATGCTCCCAGAGATCAGTTTTTCCCCTCTGGCATATCCCCAAGTCTTGTACGCAGTCCCAACCAGGCAACCGGACACCACCTTGGCGTCGACGATGTAGCCTGTGATGACTTCGGGGTAATCATCGAGCAGGGCATCGGCCAGCTTGGCTTTCTTGAGTAGCGTCAGCATGGGGACTCCTCCAGCTGATCAGCGAGCTCCCGGATAGTGGGTTTTCTCAGCTGCGCAGCGCGGGCAAGGTCAGCATTTCGCACCAGCAAACCACGTAGGCCACCCACGGAATCCTGAGGGGGCGTGATGACTTCAATCTTGGCGGGACGCCAGGACTGCATTAGGTACAAGGTCTTGGTCTTGAGCTGTTTGGATATCTCAGCGGTGGGGCTGTATGTCAGCAGAAACTCGATCAGCGCGGAGACCAGAACGACATCGCGCTTGGCCTTGCCATGCGTCTGAACGATGCTTTTGAGGTATCCACCTTGAATCCATTTTTTGATCACACCAGGTTTCCAGCCAGACACCTGAGCCAAGTCATCAACACTGAACGCAACGTCAGGATCGTTGTCACGAACACGCTGCTCGATCTCCGTCTTGTCGAATTGCAAGCCGGCCAGCCCATCCAGTGAGCTGACGTGAGCCACAGGCCGAACAATGCCTTGCAGGATGTCCTGCAAAACGCCCACGATCTTGCTGTTAGAAATACCGTGCTTGGCGGAGATGTCTTGAATGCCGATCAGCTGTGCTGCTCTGGGCTTTTTGTGGACACATCCCACTAGTTGCTGAATCACCTGATCGACATCTGCGACTCGGAATTCGCCGGCCACGAGTACCGGTCGCTCGGTGCGCTTGTAGCGACGCAAGCCCCCTGCCTGGATAAACCGCTCGAAGAAATTCTTCGAGACGTTCAGACGCTGACGGGCTTCCGTCGAGGAGAGATAGCTAGCTCGATTAGCTGCAATCTGGTCGAGTGTTGAGCGGTGAACGGCAATGAATCGACTCTTGCCCTCCTGATGTACTCGCCCCTCAACCTGCTGCGTAATCACCAGGTTGGCCAAGATGTCGGGAGCCACGCCCAGAAGCCGTGCAGCCTCTGCCGCAGAGAACCAACTCATTGCATCAGCGTTGCCAGCACCAAACATCTGAGCGCGTGAGCTGACGCCCAGCCTCCCATCGAAGTGCTCAGCGACCTGTGCCTTGAAGCGATCCCGCAGAAAATCAAAGCTCGACGCCGCATAGGTACTGAAAAGCGCCCGGTACCAGGTGCCAATTCGACCAGCCAGGCTGACCCCTTCCCCCTGACCGAGCTGCTCTTTCAAGGTGGCATCGAAACGCTGTGGCCAGTCTCCCAACAGCGATTCCAGATGGCCCACCATAGCCACGGAGTCTTCGACAGAGGAGTTGGCAGCAAAGCGAAACTTCGTGGGAAGCTGATCACTCATGCGACCCTGCGCTTTGGCCAGCATCAGCATAAACGCGGGTAGCCGTGGCTCAAAACTCAGCTGATTAAGGGGTGCCGGGAGCGCCTGCCGAGTTGGCGCAGAGTCGTTTGCCAATAGCGCCGACAGCCCAGCAGCAAAGGCCGATGACGGCGCACTGATGGCGTGGCGATAGTCATAGCCACAATCACAGTGCATCAACAATCGTCGGGTCAGACTGATCGGCTCTGCACACTGTGGACACTGGCTGAGCAGTTCCGTCTGATGCACTGAGCAGGCGGTTACCAGCAGATGAGACCAGGCCTCACGCGCCACTCCCTCATCAGCCAAACACCGAGGGCACACAGGCGAACACTGACTGCGCAAAAACGCTTTTTGTCCCAAGTAAGGCGCTTGGCCTGCACTCACTGGCATCAGATCATGCTCAGCCAGCTCAAAACACTCTCGGAGCAGCTCTAGCTCTTCCGCCGAGTAACTGACCTTCATAGCCAGGCCGACGTCAGCCAGCAGTACATGCGCTGTGCCGTAACCATTTAGCTCTGCTTTGCGCATGAGCAAGGAGTTCAAGCTTTCACCCGGCTTGAGGCTGACACTCTGAAAAAATGACATGGCTTAGCCCCTTACAGCTTGGGAATCGGCAAATGCGCCTGCTGGAGCACGCGTACATATTCCGCGTTCAGCTCCTGTTCCGA
Source organism: Pseudomonas sp. YY-1 (assembly GCF_002843095.1). NCBI lineage: Bacteria > Pseudomonadati > Pseudomonadota > Gammaproteobacteria > Pseudomonadales > Pseudomonadaceae > Pseudomonas > Pseudomonas sp. YY-1. The sequence goes on from NZ_PJLX01000024.1 coordinate 20,479, forward strand.
GATCTGGGTGCTCGGTGAGAACGGATTACCGGCAAACGGTTGATGGTTAATCCCATGGGCGTAGGCCTTGGCCAGGCATTTCATGTCGATCACTTTTCGCCCGTTATCGGTCTCGGCATGGCTGAGGAAGTCGATCAGCACGCCAAAGCGCCCCATACAGGCGGCATACAGAGGCTTAAGTGAGTCAGGGTCATCTAGCACGGTCTTCCAGCCGTGCTCGCGATAGGCCTCTGCGATCAACGCCACCCCGTCGGCAAAGTCCTGGCGGTGTCTATCGCTGCTCCAGGCGTAGGGATATACCAGCTCTGTCGCCAAGCAGCGCCTTTGGAAGGAAGCATCAAAGTTGATAAAGCGCTGAGCCGTCGGCAGCCCCACCAAGATCAACGAAACTTCGGACTCTTCGAGGATGAATTGCAGAAAGTTCACTGCAATTTTCATTTTCGCTTCGCTGAGGTTTTCGGCCAGATGCTGGACTTCATCGAAGATGATCGTGCTGACCTCAACAACTTTCAGTTGCCCCACTGCCTGCTCGACCACATCCGAGGTACTGCTTCTGCTTAACACACGACCTTGCAGGCCGCGAATGATGCTCAAGGCCATTGATCGTTGATTCGGCTCCACTGGACAGGTCACACGGATCACCGGCTTGACGATCTTGCCTTCCGCATTTTTCTGCGGAGGAAAGTCAGCGAGCCAAGTTGCAATCGTATCCGTCTTCCCCGTTCCCGCCGGCCCCAATAACGGCAAAATCTGTGGATCACGTTTCTGTGCCTGTGCCTGTGCCTGTGCCTGTGCCTGTGCCTGTGCCTGTGCCATCACGTTGAAGCCACGCTCATGTGCTCGCAANATCACGTTGAAGCCACGCTCATGTGCTCGCAACAAAGCGCCATGGATAAATGCCTCCGAACGCACCACCTTTGTCGCCAGATTCGTCATTGCTTTTTCCTCCGGTGGGGTTTCACTGCCGCCTCGATGGGATCCGGCGATACCAGCGGCACGTCGGCCACCGGCTGCTGAGAAGCAGTCGTGATCGCTGCTTGGGCGCGCTCGATGTCGCGCTCAGCCTGGCGATTGCGGTTAATACGCCCCCGTTTGCCCTTGCTGGCATGGGCGTCCTCGATGATCTGATGTTGATTCTGCACATGCTCGGTTCTTGAAATCTCAAGATCCGTTTTGTAGTTCAAACTGCGGTAATACTTGGCCTGCTCAAAACTCATCGCCGGCATATGTGGGTTTTTGTTCGGCACCACACGCCAGCTTTTGCTGTCAGTATCGAAAACATGGATCGCGCTGCAATCGATGGGATTCACATACGCTTCGACTTTCTGCTTACCATTGGTCTTATACAGTGCAGAAATATATTCATTCTGGTATTGCTGGCATTGATAGTTGAGTCCCTCACGCGTCACATTGAGTTTGACCTCTAGATGATGACGACAGGCTTCCAGAAGCTCTTCGGCTGAGGGCGCTGGAAATAGCACATATTGCTGGCTCAAGATCTCTAGCGCCTGAGCCGGGGAGCAAGCACGATTAAACTTACTCGTTAGACGGTCGCTATGTTTTAGGTGATACGTGTCCGTGATCCAGCGGATAATCAGCGAATTCAATTCATCGAGTGTGAGCTTTGCCGTTTTCTCAGCATTCTCTAAGGCATGCTCTTCACGCTTGTCATGCGAGTATTTCGCGCCAGGCAATTTTTTGATCAACATCGTGTGCAAGCTGCCAAAAAAACGTTCGATAAAGGGTTTTTGGTAGGGGGCGCCAGCGATGCAGTATTCGAGCATCATCGACAAATAACGGGCAGCTTTTACGACCATCGGGCCATGGCAGTCGGCGCCGTTATCCATCACCAAGACGCGAATGTCGGCTGGTGCAGGCCAATGGTGAATACAACCGTGCTGTTGACGAAACGCTTCACCTTTCGGTGAAAAAGCAAACTGGAGAGCTTGCAGAACGCCGATCTGACTGGCCGGCTGAATAGTCAGAAAGATACCGACAATCGTCTGCGTCGCAGTGTCGATAAGCGCGTAAAGAGTCGGACTTCCGATGATGTTACCGAACGCATCGACGAGCAAAATATCCAATACGGTTGAGTCCAGTTCAACTCGCGCATAAGGCTCTTGCACATCGAAAAAGTGCAAGGCATTGCGCATGATCAAACGAAACGTCTTTTGGTTCAGTCGGCCTTTCAATTGCTTAATATTGAGGTTTTCAATAATTCGACCGACTGCGCGCCGTGAAATACCGCCCAGTTCAACATTCAGCTCAGCGGATTTTTTGTCGCACCGAATATTAATGATTTCGACAATGTCTTTAACACTGAACCCTGAGCTATTGCAGTATTTCTCTTCCAACACATTGATGATGATTTCTTCAACATGTGGATCCAGCGACAACGAACGATGTACACCCCGCAGTGAATATTTGGGTGCTAGACAATTTGGCGACTTAGCCTGCTTATAGATCTGCCAGTAGCGCTCAATGCTACGCCGGCCTGGAATTTTTCGCTTGCCGCCGTATTCTTCCTTAATTTTCTCGTAGATATAATCCCAAGTGCTGTTATCGATGTATTTCAGAATGATATCGATGTACTGCTGACGTTCCTCCAGCACTTTACTTTCATTGCCCATGAGTTTCCGGGGCTCGAAAACTTCTTCGACACCTTCGGCGTTCTGCTTGCAGACCACCAGTCGAAGCTCACCCGCCGCTACCCGATTACGGAACTCATTGCTTTCATAAACGTAGGTTTCACCCACCGGGCCCAGCAGCACCACTTGCTGGGCTTTGGTGTGGATAGTGTCGATCACATACTGTCGGCCATCACAGCCTGCAACCAGGCCACCGACTTTGTAGCGCCGTGGACTGAGGTAGCTGTCGTTGAGTACGGCCATGTCACAGCTCCACGAACATCAGGTGATCAAGGCTGCCATGCGCCGCTTCAACCCAACTGTTGCTGTCAAATAGGGACTGCCTCAGATCCGCGCACAGCACCCCATGGGCTAGCCCAAAGAAAATGTCGGCGTTCGATAGACCGGCAGATTGCTTGAGGGCCTGGGTCAACCAACGCTGCTGATGCGCCAGGGCCTTGTGGAGTTTTTCAATCGCCAACTCGGCGTGATGTCGTTGCCCCTCACTCGTGGCTTTCAGCAGGTTTTCCAGATTGGAAATGAAAACAGGGGTGAACTGTTCTTCCGTCAATGTGGTGAACGACTTGCCGTACTTGTTGAGGACTTTCTTAGCCAGTGCATGTTTTTCGCCGTGCTTCGCCAAAAACGCACTCGGCTTGCTCTCACACACTCCCTGCTGACCATCATCGCGCTCATACGCACTGTCGGCGGTGTAGCGACGTACAGCTTTGCCGCCACGCTTGGGCAAGTCCGCCAGGCGATCCACCAGGGTCTCGTTGTCCAGATCGATGCACACCGCCTGATCCCACAGCCGCTTGATTCCCACTTGCACGCTCAACAGCAGCAGGTGGTTGCGCTCCAGAAAGCTTTGACCCGCAACCCAACCCGCGTCATTACGCGGTGTTGGCACGACATAGGCCTTGTGGCCACGCTTAACGCGCTTGGCTACATCGCGAACAGGTTTACGATTTTTTGCTCTGGAAGGCATGTTTAGTGGAATCTCCTAGAAAGGACATTTACATTCATAGTCAGACTTGGTAGGGTTGTCAACAAATTTAAATGACAGTCCAACTTAAACCAGAGAAACCGCTATGGGCCGCCGCGTCGACACCAGTTGGTATGACACTTACCAAGAGGGCATCGCTTTGGAGCAGCAACCCCGCGAACAGCGCTTCAGCGATCCGGAAGTCGCCACTCAACTGGGCCTGAAACCCAAGACTTGGTCACGCATCAAAATCGCCGGGCGCTTTTTGGATGGACTCACACCGGCCTTTGACAGGGCCACACTGCACTGCGGTTATGCTCCCCTAGAGCGCCTGGCCAAGCTGGGATCGATTGCCCCCGAGGTCGCACAAGAGGTACTCCATGCGGTACTGAGCAACCAGCTGAAATTGCATGAACTCGAAGCACTGGTTCGCAACCAGGCTGCCACCACAGCGGAAAACCCAGCTCCACGCCCCCTCCGCGCGACCGCCTCTAAACACGCGCTGTACCAGCGCATGGAAGACTTTTTTAGCGCCTCAGACCTGTACGTGTTTGATGCCTACCAAGGGCGCGTGCTACGTCGGCGCAGCACCTTGGGCGCTCCGGGTGGTTACTATGTGTACAACGCTAAAGGCAAGCTCACCTGCGTGGTGCTATGCATTCAGCCGGGTGCGTGGCGCGATCCAACCACCGCAGCACGGGAGCTCTATGAGCACGCGCTGTCGCAACGCGCGGTGGCACCGCACATCTGGTGTGTGTTCGAGCGGGCTAACGTGGTGCTCCAGCGCCTGGCCGAACTCAGCCTGCATTGGGGCGGTTCACCTTATGACCCTAAAGGGCAGTGGCTGTACTTGGCGCATTTCGACGACCATGGCGTGCTAGAGGTGCTGTTCGAACAGTACTTCACCCAACTGATCAAACAGCTTCGGACTGGCGCAGGGCTGATTGAGCGGGCGGAGTTGTACTGCTCGATAGAGGCAGCCGATGGGCAACCCTCTGGCGAGTTGGTGGCCTTACGTCCGCTGTTAAAGCTGCCGAAGCATCCCACCAAAAGCCGACTGTTCCGCGAAGTCGTCCAATCCCGTATCAAGGCCGTGGGCGAAGGGGCTAACGCCAGCCCAGTTGAGAGACGCGGCGCCCTGGAAGTCGATCTCGACATGTAGTAGCACGTGCATGACCCGCAGGACTGCGCGTAATAGGGCGTTATGGTCAATCAGGCTCATCGCAGGCTAGTGCGCTGGATGCCAGAAGGGGCATAAGTGGCTGCCGGCTTAGGTGTTCTGGTAGCCCAACATCTGTAGTAGAGGCTCTCACAGACTATCCAGCGCTTCAGAAGCAACCTGCCGCGTACGATGATGGCAGGTTCTTTTACATGGCCTTCGTAGCCTACCTATCCCAGCAAAATACGGTGCCCTCTCAGCACACAGAGAGAGAATTACACTGATGCTTATTTTACGCATTAATTGCTTACTTGACGCACCGAAAGCTTTCACCTAATCTGAAGCCCATGTTCACCACTCCATGGAGCAGAACACCATGCACACCACCCACCACTGCAAGGCACGGCAATCCCAGCGCGGGATCTCACTCGACATGGTCGATTACGTCCTGGCCCATGGTTCGCAGGAGAAAGACAAAGTCGTGTTCGGTAAGAAGGAAGCGAAGCAGCGCTTAGCGGCTCTGGATCGCGAACGCCGCCTGCTGATGAAAATAAACGACAAAGGTGGCGTGGTGGTGGTCGCCGACGGTGAAGCGCTGATCACAACCTACAACTGCTCGCAGCGCCACTGAACGCATTACGCTCCCCAGACAGCACGGAAAAACCATGAACGACAAAGTCCTCTGGCAACTGCTCGACACTATTCGAGGCACTGGCACAGCCCCTTACAATGCTCTGTCCCTCGTCCTACAGTTGCTGTGTTGGTGGAAGCTCTCCAAGGAGCCGGTACTACCAGAACACCTTCGTTTCGAGGTGTTCTGCGAGCAGAACACCTCCTCGCAGTTGGAGGCTCTACGGAGCGTACAGCAACACACTCGCCACCCATTCTTAGATGAAGGTGCATGGAAAGGGCTTCACGGGGCGAGCGACCTTTCTGTTTTAACCCAGAAAATCCGCTTGCTAGGGACTCAAGGCCTGCTCGATACACTGCTGCTGGATGACGCAGCGCATTGGAGTAACGATCCGCGCAGTGAGACCGCCAGCTACTCGCCCAGCCTTTGCGAGTTGATGGTGTCTCTGGCCCATGTCGACCAAGCCCAAAATATCTACATACCGTGGGAAACCTCTGGTCAATTGGCTGCCCGTATTGCTCGAACCGGCGCAAGCCTCTGGGTTGAGTCGCAAGTGCAAAGCACCTGCGCTCAGATGCTCAACCTGGTAGGCGGGGTGAACTGGGAATTGCATGCTACCGACCCTTTGAGAGCCCCAAGAGCTATCAACCAAGGAAAGCTGGTTCAGTTCGATGCGGCCATTTGCTTCCCACCGATGGGAGTGAAATACCCAAATGAAATCTACAATGGCGATCTTTGGGAGCGTTTCACCGAAAAAACCCAGGTCGGCAATGTGCTGCAAATCCGTCACCTGCTCGCACAGACACAAGGGCTAGCTGTTCTGACAGTTCAAAGCTCCGTGCTATTCGGCAAGGGGATCGAGCGGCAGCTGCGCGAAGATCTAGTCAGTCGGGGCCAAATCCGCACGATTATCGCCTTGCCCGGCGGGCTGTTCAGCCACACGCAAATTCCAATCAATATCCTTGTTCTAGACAGCAAGCGTCGAAATGAATCGATCCGCTTTGTGAATGGCAACCATGAGGCATTCATAGAGGCCTCCGGCAGAAGGCGCGTGGATCTGAAGGACATAGATGCGCTGCTGCAACTGGTAGCGAGCGACGATGCCTCCCCATTTGCCAGGAATGTGACGGCTGAGGAAATAGCCCACAGCGACTTCAGCCTTGAGGCCAGTCGCTATGTCCAGGATGAGTCTGCACAGAAGCTGAGCAATACCCTCAAGCGCTATCCACTGCGCAAGCTGGGGGACTTCTTTGAAATCCTTCGTCCCAGGCAACACAGCACTGCCTCAGAGGGTGCAGAGGTCAACGAGGTGCTGGCCCAAGACATTCCATCGTTCGGCTATATCCGCAGTGCCAGCAAAGAAGCATTGTTCGACCTGCAATCGCCCAAGGCAGACAGCTACTTCATCAAGCCTGACGACATTCTGATGACTTTCAAAGGTGTCGTAGGCAAGGCAGGCATAGCTGGCGACGTCCCGCCGCCTGGCCAGAACAGCTGGGTAGCAGGGCAATCATTAGTGCTCTTGCGCAGCCGATTCCCCGATCAATACCCTCCCAAAGCGCTGCTGATACTCCTGAGATCCGCAATTGGGCAGGGCTTGCTTAATCAAGCAGCAGTGGGGGCAACCATCCCCTCCATTCAGCTTTCGACCCTTAAGAACATTGAAATTCCAGTGCCTCCTTTGCCGACCATGCACGCCATGGTGCAAGCATTCGATGAAGAGGCACGGATCCAGACAGAAATTGAAATCCTTTGCCGCCAGCAAACCGAGCTAACCAGCGCGTTCTGGTCACTCCAATAGCCCGCCAAACAATGAACGGATGAGCCACCTGCTAATGGTCTGAAGACATCCGTAACGAATCGAACACTTTTAGGAACTGATCATGCAAAACGTTCAACATCAAAACCTAGTCGGCTTCATCTGGAATATCGCCAACAAGCTGCGTGGGCCCTATCGTCCGCCACAGTACCGTCGCGTGATGCTGCCGCTAATTGTGCTGCGTCGCTTTGATCTGGTACTGGCTGAGAACAAGCAGAAGGTGCTGGACGAAAAGAAACGCCTGGAAGACAAAGGCATCACCGGCCCAGCGCTAGAGAAGGCGCTCTCACGTATCGCCGCTACCGACCGCAAGCAAGAGCTGTTTAACACCAGTGGCTTCACGTTTGAGAAACTGCTGGGCGATGCACCCAACATTGCCGGCAACTTGATCGCCTATATCCAGGGCTTCTCGCCACGCGCCCGCGACATCTTCGACAAGTTTGAGTTTGAGGCCGAGATCGCCAAGCTGGACGAGGCGAACCGGCTCTACCTCATCATCAAGGAGTTCTGCTCCGCAGACATCAACCTCTCGCCCAAAGCCATCAGTAATTTACAGATGGGCTATCTGTTCGAAGAGCTGGTGCGTAAGTTCAACGAACAAGCCAACGAAGAAGCAGGGGATCACTTCACTCCACGGGAAGTCATTCGCCTCATGGTGCAGTTGCTGTTCACCGGCGAAGACGGCATCTACGAAAAAGGCATCTATCGCAGCGTGTATGACCCTACAGCGGGCACCGGCGGCATGCTGTCCGAATCAGAGAAGTTCATCTGCGGTGACGGCGTCACAAACGGCCTGAACCCAGATGCAAACATCGAGTTGTTCGGCCAGGAATACAACCCAGAGTCCTACGCCATCTGTTGTTCAGACTTGCTGATCAAGGACGAGCCGATCAATAACCTGATCTACGGCGACACCCTAGGCATCAAGGATGCCAAGAACAAGACCAACGGCTTTGTGCCGTACGATGGGCATCCGGGCAAGAGGTTCCACTACATGCTGGCCAACCCACCGTTTGGGGTGGAGTGGAAGCCTGAAGAAGATTACGTCCGAGAGGAATACAGCACGCACGGTTTCTATGGACGTTTCGGCGCAGGCCTGCCACGCATTAACGACGGCTCGCTGCTCTTTTTGCAGCACATGATCTCCAAGATGCACCAGCCGCCCAAGCTGATCGATGGCAAGAACGTCGGTGGCGACGGCTCCAAGATCGCCATCGTGTTCAATGGCTCCCCCCTGTTCACTGGTGACGCCGGATCGGGCGAGTCCAATATCCGCCGCTGGATCATCGAGCGCGACATGCTGGACGCCATCGTCGCCCTGCCTGACCAGATGTTCTACAACACAGGCATTTACACCTATGTCTGGATCGTCACCAACAAGAAGCCCGCTCATCGTCAAGGTAAGGTGCAGTTGATCGACGGAACCCGCCATTTCAAGAAGATGGACAAGAGCCTGGGCAATAAGCGCAACGAGCTCTCGGACGACCACATCAGGGAGCTGGTGCGCCTGTACGCCGAGCACGACCACGATGCGGAAAGTGAAGTGCTGGTGGACGGAAAGCCCGAACTCCGAGTTTGCAGCAAGGTCTTCGAGAACCGCGAGTTTGGCTTCCTCAAAATCACCGTTGAGCGCCCGCTGCGCTTGAACTTTCAGGCCAGCGCGGAGCGGATCGCCAAGCTTGATGACCAGAGCGCTTTCGTCAATTTAGCAAGCAGCAAGAAGCGTAAGGACGATGCAGCCTATCGCGCGGAAATCGCAGCGGGCCAAGAAACACAGGCAGCCATCAAGGCTGCGCTGCAAGGCATGGACAGTGAAACGCTGTACCTAAACCGCCCTGCTTTCGAGGCAGTGCTCCAAGCCGCCCTTAAGGAGACTGGTATCAAAGTTGGTGCGCCGGTGAAGAAAGCCATCCTGGCGGCGCTGTCGACGCGTGACCCCAAGGCAGATATCTGTCTTGATGCCAAGGGCAACCCGGAACCCGATGTCGATCTGCGCGATACGGAAATCGTGGCACTGCCGGTCGACATTGAATTGCCGCTGCCGTTGGGTTACGACAACGAAACCGCCCATGACAAGCTGTTGGCACTGGTGAAAGACCACTGCGAGAACTACCTCAAGGCTGAAGTCCTGCCACATGTGTCCGATGCCTGGATCGACCATAGCAAGACCAAAGTGGGCTACGAAATTCCGCTGAACCGACACTTCTACGTTTATCAGCCGCCGCGCCCGTTGGATGTGATTGCAGGCGAAATCAGCCAGCTGGAAAAAGACATCGTGGCCATGTTGAGCGAGGTAGTGTGATGACTAACTATCGCGCATATCCCGAGTATTCACCTGATGGTTTTCCTAACTCTTGGGAGCAGAAGCGTCTACGGTTCGCCCTGAGGATGAATCCCAGCAAGACCGAAATCGATCTTGATGATTCCGAGCTAGTTTCCTTCGTGCCGATGGATGCCGTTGGCGAATACGGCGGGATTCGCTTGGACGAAGAGAAAGAACTGAGCGAAATCGGCAGTGGATATACCTATTTCTGCGATGACGATGTAGTGGTGGCAAAAATCACCCCTTGCTTCGAAAACGGCAAGGGGTCAGTTGCCAAAGGATTGAAGAATAAAACAGCATTTGGAACAACTGAACTTCACGTAATGCGTGCTGGCCCCGAACATTTGGAGCCCCAGTTCCTCTTCTACCTGACCATTTCCGATCTATTCCGAAAGATTGGTGAGTCCGAGATGTACGGTGCTGGCGGACAAAAGCGAGTGCCAGAGAGCTTTATCAAGGACTTCCGGGCAGGTATCCCACCGATTAGGGAACAACAAGACATCGCCCGTTTCCTCGATTTCAAAACTGCGCAAATCGATGCCCTGATCGCAAAGAAAGTGGCCCTGCTCGACAAGCTGGCCGAAAAGCGCACAGCGCTCATCAGTCATGCCGTCACCAAGGGACTTGATCCGTCGGTGCCGATGAAGGATTCGGGAGTGGCGTGGTTGGGGGAGATTCCAGCTGACTGGACGACAAAGCGGCTTCGCTTCCTCACATCTATGGCCGGTGGAATGACCCCTGCCACGACTAACTCATATTACTGGGGCGGCAACACTCCTTGGATTACGCCCAAGGATATGAAGTGCGAATTTCTTTCAGGATCTATCGATACATTGACTGACGAAGCACTTCTAGAAACAGGCATTACTCTGCATGAAGCCGGTCGCGTGCTTATCGTGGTTCGGGGAATGATCCTTGCGCACACCTTTCCAGTTGCGATTAACACTGTCCCCACAACCGTCAATCAGGACATGAAAGCCCTGAGTACGAGCTTGGATTGTGAGTACCTCGCGCTTTTGCTTAGGGGGATACAGCCGTTGATTCTCAGTGTTGTAGAGGAGTCTGCACACGGTACGAAGGTGCTCCGCACTGATATTTTTAAGAACATCCGTCTGCCTGTACCACCAGTTGAAAGTCAGAAAATTATCGTCAAACGAATAACTTCATTGATTGCTAAGCTCGACCATCAAAAAAAACACATCGACTCCGTAATCGAGCGCCTACAAGAGTATCGCTCGGCGCTAATCACCAATGCTGTAACCGGAAAAATTGATGTACGCGGTTTTTCGGCTCCGCTGACCGCTGTCGAGTTGGCCAAGTGACTAAGCGCGCTTTGAGCATTCATCCAGACCCAGTGCTGAAAGCAGCCACCTGCAACGCGATAACACGATACGGCACTACTGGTATGCCGATCTCAATGTCAGGAGTTAGCTGATTCGGAAAGCAGCGTCATTGACGTGATGCGCTAGCAAGCCGAATCCCACGCATTTACGAGTGAGAGAGATGCACAAAGAAATCGACTTTGAAAACGACATCGAGCACACGCTGGTAAGCCTAGGTGGGTACGAGCAGGGTGACCCCAACACCTACGATCCGGATATCGCATTATTCCCGGCAGATGTCGTTGCTTTTGTGCAGAAGACGCAGCCAAAGATCTGGACTCGTCTGACCCAACTCGACGCCGCCAAGGCCTCGGCGATGTTGTTGGATAGCTTAGTGAAAGAGCTTGCCGTCAAAGGCGCGCTGGCGATCTTACGCGAAGGGTTCAAGTGCGTGGGCAAGACGGTGCGGCTTGCCTACTTTGCGCCCAACACTGGGCTCGACCCAGCAAGTACCGAGCGTTACGACGATAACCGCTTGACCATCGTGCGGCAGGTCAACACCAAGAGCGGGCCGATCCCCGATGTGGTGTTGGCGGTGAATGGCTTGCCTGTGGCCACGCTGGAGTTGAAGAACCCGATGTCGGCCACTCGCTGGAACGTGGAAAACGCAAAGTACCAGTACCGCTTTGAGCGCGACCCCAAAGAGCTGTTGTTCGCCTTCAAACAGCGTTGCCTGGTGCATTTTGCCGTGGACACCGAATTGGTCTTCATGACGACCAAGCTGGAGGGCAAGGACACATTCTTCCTGCCTTTCAATCTTGGGCATGACCACGGTGCCGGCAACCCGCCCGTTGAAGGCGATGTACGTACCGCCTACCTGTGGCGCAAGGTGCTTACACGCGACAGCTTGATGGACGTCCTTGCTCGGTTCATTCACCTGGACGTCGAGGAAAAGACCGTCGTCACCGAAAAAGGCATCAAGCGCCATAGCAAGGAGTCGATGATTTTCCCCCGCTACCATCAGCTGGATGCGGTTCGGGCACTGACCAACCACGCGCAAGTGCATGGTTCAGGGCACAACTACTTGATCCAGCATTCCGCTGGGTCAGGCAAATCTAACTCCATCGCCTGGCTAGCACATCGCCTCTCCAGCCTGCATGACGCCAACAACGAGAAAATCTTTCACTCAGTGGTAGTGATCACCGACCGTCGTGTGCTGGATCAACAGCTGCAAGACACAATTTTCCAGTTCGAGCACAAGCTGGGTGTTGTGCAGAAGATCGACGAAAATACGCAGCAGTTGGCCAAAGCTCTGGCCGATGGTGTGCCGATCATCATTTCCACCATCCAGAAGTTCCCCTTCATCACCCAAGCCATTCGCACTATGGAGGCCAACGGAAAAGGAGTGGCCATCTCGACGGCGGGCAAGCGTTTCGCGGTGATCGTGGACGAGGCGCACAGCTCGCAGAGCGGCGAAACGGCGATGGAGCTGCGCAAGATCCTGAACAAGGATGGCATTGAGTCCGCCATTGCCGAGCAGTTGCTGGATATGGACGACGATGCCTTGAGCGAAGAGGCAAAGAAGGAGTTGCTACGCGAACAACTCAAGCGCGCCAAACAACCCAACTTGAGCTTCTTTGCATTCACGGCGACGCCCAAGTTCAAGACTCTAGCCGTTTTCAATGAACCCGGCCCCAACGGCAAAGCGCCTTTCCACCACTACAGTATGCGGCAGGCCATCGAGGAAGGCTTCATTCACGACGTGTTGGCCCACTACACCTGTTACAAGCGCTACTACAAGCTGATCCAGAAGGTGGAGGCTGATCCGGAGGTACCGCGCCGGAAGGCCGCCCGCGCACTGGCGCGTTTCGTCGAATTTCACGACTACGAGATCGCGCAGAAGGTCGAAGTGATCGTGGAGCACTTCCGCACCCATAGTCGCCACAAGATTGGTGGTCGTGCCAAAGCGATGGTAGTGACCAGCTCGCGTGAGCACGCCGTGCGCTACAAGCTGGGGTTCGATAAGTACATCAAGGACAAGGGCTACACCGACGTGAAATCGCTGGTGGCATTCTCTGGCGAAATCACGCTCAAAGAGTTCGCCGATAAGAAATTCACCGAAGTGAACATGAACAACGGCATCAAGGAATCTGAGCTGCCTGAGAAATTCAACACCGAGGAATACCAAGTCTTGCTGGTGGCCGAGAAATACCAGACGGGCTTTGACCAGCCACTGTTGCACAGCATGTACGTCGACAAGCGTTTATCCGGCATCCAGGCGGTACAGACACTGTCGCGCCTGAATCGCACGACACGAGGTAAGACCGACACTTTCGTGCTCGATTTTGTCAACGAACCTGCGGACATCTACACCGCCTTCAAGCCCTATTACGAGAAAACGGACAAGGGCGACGACACCGATCCTCAACAACTCAACACGCTGGCACATACTCTGGCTAGCTGGAAAATTTACACAAGGGCAGAGGTCAGCGCTTGGTGCGAGATTTGGTTCCGCAACCGCCTGAACCCTACCGGTGGCGAGCACAAGAAATTGAATGGCCTGCTCGATCTGGCGATTGAGCGATTCAAGAAACTCGGGGAAGAAGACCAGAACCTGTTCAAGGGGCAGCTGGTCAGCTTCCGCAATCTGTACAGCTTTGTTTCTCAGATCGTCCCTTACCAGGACTCCGATCACGAGAAGCTGTACACCTATGCCCGTTTCCTACTGACCAAGCTGCCGCGCACGACGGACAATCGGACGGTGCAGGTCGACGATGAAGTCGAGCTCAAATACTACCGCCTGCAAAAAATCAGCGAGGGTGCAATTGATCTGAAAGCAGGCGAGGCGGACGCGCTTGAAGGCCCGAGTGATGTAGGTACAGGCCAAGCGGACGAGGATGTGCAACTCTCAACTTTGGTAGGCAAGCTCAATGAGCGTTTCGGCACAGAGTTCACCCCAGCAGACCAGCTCTTCTTCGATCAAGTCCGTGAAACCGCCGTAGCCAATGAGCAGTTACGACAGGCCGTTATGGCAAACAGCATCGAGAACTTCGAGCCAGTGTTCAACAAGCAGCTTGAGAACCTGTTCATTGAACGCATGGATGGCAACGAAGAAATCTTTGTACGTCTAATGAACGATGAGGCATTTAGGAATGTTGCTGCGAGCCATCTGATGAGGGCGGTGTATCAACAGATACGAAAGCCTGACCAAAATGTTTAAGGTTCGTACATGCAGCACCATAGTGAAGGCAACCAACTGACGCCACTGGCATCATTCCTTCAATGCTAAAAGCCCCCGCTGGTCTAACGACCAGCAGGGGCTTTTAGCAGGATCCTAGTTACTTTGGCCGAACCACTTAACTTTGGCCGAATGGGCAAATAACTTTGCCCACCTCCAGGCAGGGTGGCAGGGTGGCAGGGTGGCAG
>NZ_PJLX01000025.1:0-18579 GCF_002843095.1 Pseudomonas sp. YY-1
ACACGCCGGGCGTGTTCACCGTCGAACAGCACGTGCGTGGCAAATGGGCCTGCCGTCAGTGCGAAACACTGATCCAGGCGCCGGTACCAGCCCAGGTGATCGACAAGGGCATCCCCACTGCCGGCCTGCTGGCTCACGTGATGGTGGCCAAATTTGCCGACCACCTGCCGCTGTATAGGCAAGAAAAGATTTTTGGGCGCGCTGGCCTGGCCATCGCCCGCTCGACGCTGGCGCAGTGGGTCGGACACACCGGCGTACAGCTCCAACCATTGGTCGACGCCCTGCGCGAGGCGGTACTGGCGCAAGGCGTGATCCACGCCGACGAAACCCCCGTGCAAATGCTGGCCCCTGGCGAGAAGAAAACCCACCGGGCTTACGTCTGGGCATACTGCACTACACCCTTCGCCGACCTGAAGGCCGTGGTGTATGACTTCAGCCCCAGCCGGGCTAGTGAGCATGCGCGCAATTTTCTGGGTCAGTGGAGTGGCAAGCTGGTCTGCGACGACTTCGCCGGCTACAAGGCCAGCTTCGAGCAGGGCATCACCGAAATTGGCTGCATGGCCCACGCCCGCCGCAAATTTTTCGATCTGCACGCAGCGAACAAAAGCCAGTTAGCCGAACAGGCGCTGCACTCCATTGCCGGGCTGTATGAAATCGAGCGGCAAGCACGGCACATGAGCGATGAAGAACGCTGGCGAATACGGCAGGAAAAGTCTTCACCAATCCTCGATGCGATGCATAACTGGATGCTGGCCCAGCGTGATCGGGTGCCCAACGGATCAGCCACGGCAAAAGCCCTGGATTACAGCCTAAAACGCTGGTTAGCGCTGACGCGCTATCTGGACGACGGCGCCGTGCCTATCGACAACAATCAGGTCGAGAACCAGATTCGACCATGGGCCCTTGGACGCTCGAACTGGCTGTTTGCCGGGTCGCTGCGCTGCGGCAAACGGGCGGCGGCGATCATGAGCCTGATCCAGTCGGCGCGGATGAATGGGCATGATCCGTACGCCTACCTGAAGGATGTGCTGATGCGGCTGCCGACACAGCGGGCCAGCGAGATTGGCCAACTACTGCCGCATCAATGGGCACCCGCCTGAATTACGCAAGGTGAGTTCGGCAGACGCTTACAGTTCCGCGCCCCCAGCGACCGTTGATGGCGCTCATGGTGCTCACCAAGTCCGGCGTTAGCAAACATCGGGTTGCTTCTCTGTGTCATGGCGATTCGCCGCCGGCAACTTATCGCCTAGTGCTGACGAGCTGCTGTGCCAAAAAAGAGTTACGGAAGTATTCGCGGAAGGCTTTCATTGGCGCGGTACATGGCCAGATCTGCATGCATGATGAGATCGTTCGTGCATTGCCCATCTTTGGGCGCGATGGCGACCCCCAGGCTGGCTGACACGACTAGGCTGTGCCCTAGGATTTCAATGGGGTGCGTGAACGGTCTCCTGGACACGGGCTAACTCACGCAGACGCTTGTCGAATGAGCGACTAAAACAGATCTCCAGTCTGAGTTCGATCTCATTCAGCGACGGCTTTATAACCTTCGCTGACAACTTCATTTACAGCTCAGCCTTACACGCTAATTTCCCCTTATGTTCGGGTGATCGGTTCCGGCTTACCAAACAGGTAACCTTGGAACGCTCGGCAGCCGATAGCAATCAGCAACTCCAGTTGTTCGCGCTGCTCCACGCCTTCGGCTACCACCTCCAAGCCGAGGTTTTCCGCCAGGGTTACCACGGTGCGGACGATGGCGCTGTCGGTACTGTCGATAAGGATTTCGTCGACGAAGGACTTGTCGATCTTCAGCTGATCCAACGGCATGTGCTTGAGGTAGCTCATGGACGAATAGCCGGTGCCGAAGTCGTCCAGCGAGAAGCGCACGCCGACCTGGCGCAGCGCCTGCATCTTGCCGATGGTGACCGTCAGCTCGTGTTGCAACATGGATTCGGTGATTTCCAGGCGCAGGCGGTTGGCCGGTGCGCCGCTGCTGGCCAGCACTTGTAGCACCTGCTGGACGAAATCGGGCTGGCTGAGCTGGCGCGCGCTGATATTCACGGCAATGGTCCAGGCCTGGCGCATGGGGTCGTGCTGCCACTCGGCCAGCTGGCGGCAGGCGGTGGTCAGTACCCATTGGCCGATCGGAATAATCAGGCCGCTTTCCTCGGCCAGGGGAATGAACTGCGCCGGGGAAACCAGGCCGCGCTGCGGGTTTTGCCAACGCAGCAGGGCCTCAAAGCCGAGGATCTGCTCGTCAGCGTCGACTACCGATTGGTAGAACAGGCGCAGCTCATCCTGCTCCAGGGCCAGGCGCAGGTCCCGCTGCAGCAGGGCGCGCTGGTTGATTTCGCTCTGCAGGGCGTTATCGAAGAAGCACAGCTGGTCGCGCCCGGCATCCTTGGCTTTGTACAGCGCCATGTCGGCCTGCTTGATCAGTTCGTCGGCGTTCTGCAGCGTGCCATCGAACAACACTACGCCAATGCTCGGGGTGATCTGCACCATATGGTCGTGGAGCTGATAGGGTGCGGACAGCATCTGGCGGATCTTCTCGCCAGTATCGCTGGCATGGTGCATGGCGCTTTCCTGGCTGTTGCCCAGCTCTTCGATGATCACCACGAACTCGTCGCCACCCAGGCGCGCCACCGTGTCGCTCTGGCGCAGGGTGCCCTGCAGGCGCACGGCCACTTCCTTGAGCAGCTGGTCGCCGATCGGGTGGCCGAGGGTGTCGTTGATTTCCTTGAAGTGGTCCAGGTCCATCAGCAACAGGGCGCCGTGCTGATTATGCCGTTGGCTGTTGTGCAGGGCGCGGATCAGGCGTTCGCTCATCAGGCGGCGGTTGGCCAGGCCGGTGAGGGCGTCGTGCAGGGCCATGCGCTGGGCGGCTTCTTCGATGCGCTTGCGCTTGGTGATGTCGGCGCGGATGGCGATGTACTGCTCGGGCAGGCCATCCTTGCCGATGAAGGGCATGATGGTGCTCTGCACCCAGTACAGCGAGCCGTCCTTGGCGCGGTTGCATACCTCGCCACTCCACACCTCGCCATGGCTGATGGTGCGCCACAGGTCCTGGAAAAATTCGCGCGGATGATGGCCGGAGTTGATCATTTTGTGGGTGCGGCCGACCAGCTCGCTGCGGGCGTACTGGGAGATGGCGCAGAACTTGTCGTTAACCTGGGTGATTACCCCGCGGGCATCGGTGATGGCGACGATGGCGTGGGCATCCAGGGCGGCTTTGATCTCGGCGATTTCACGCAGTGAGTCAATCAACTGTCGGCGATTGTGCTCGCGTTCGCTGGTGTCGGTGAAAATCGCCAGCACCCCGGCTTCGCGGCCGCTGACCTGGCGTTCCGGCACCACCAGGCAGGAGGCATAGGCGCTGTTGCCGTCCGGGCGCAGGTATTGCAGGTCCAGGTCGCTGCGTATGCCGTCGAGGGCTTTGATCAGGTGTGGTTTGATCTGCTCGGCAACGTCGTCCAGCAGCAGATTGTCGAAGGTTTGCCCGACAACGCTGTCCTGGTGGCGATCCAGACTGTGGATCAGCGTTGGGTTCGCGTAACGCAGTTGCAGGTGTTCATCCAGGCGGGCCACACCGAGCGGCAGGTTGTTCAGCAGGTTGTGAAGCTCGGTTTCCTGTTCTCGGATGCGCTCTTCACGGGCTTCCAGCAGGCGATAGGGTTTGCGCACGGCAATCTGAAACGCGGCCAGGTAGAAGAAGCAGTAGGCGGCGACTTTATACAGGTGGCCGAACAGGTTTATGAATTCCGAGGTCTTCTGATATTGGGTAAACGCCAGTGCGCCCATGGCGGTAATGAAGCACGCCACGCACAGCCACAGGTCGCGGCTGCTCTGGGTCTTGCGGCTGCGCAGGAGGAAACGCAGGGCAAGCCCCAGATTGACGGCGCACAGGATGTATTCACAGGCGTTCTTCAGCGGCGTCAAGCCGCTGCCGGGTATGTAGCTCACCGGCAGCCACTGCGGAAGCAGGATGGCGATAAGGAGCAGGGCCATGACCAGAACAATGCCTGCCACCAGCCAGAAACTGCGGCTGCCTGGCAGGCGCAGTTGCAGGGCCGCCAGGCAGAGAACGGTTACCTCAACCGCGCGGCTGCTGAGCCAGAAGAAGATTGAGGTGTTGATGCTGCCATCCACTACCAGCCCCGGCATGCCAGCAAAAAACAGGGTATGCAGGATGTCCAGTCCGGCGACGCTGACGAAGCCGAACACCATGGCTTGAGCAATGGGCTCGACATTCCGGTCGGGGATATTCCAGGCGATGGTCACGATCATCAGCGAGACGCTGATGGCGAACATCTCCAGCAGCATATGCACCGACAGATAGTCGGCCGGGCGACTGGTGAAAATGGCCATGGGCGGCAGGCTCAGGGCAATGGCCATGAGTACCAGTGCCAGAGCGCAGGTGCACAGCGCCAGGCGACGATTCTTCAGGTAAAGGCTGGGGGGCTGCAAGACGGTATCCGAGGGCACTGTTAGTGCCCGTTGTGCGTGGGTTATTAGCTGTTGAACCGCTCGACCAGCGCGTGCAGGGAGCCTGCAGTGGACTGTAGCTGGCTGCCTAGGCGCGCGCTATTGCCGGTGACTTCGGCATTGTCGTTGGTGGCCTGGGAAATCGAGTTGATCTGCCGGGCAATATCCTCGGCGACCAGGCTCTGCTGTTCGGCAGCAGCGGCCATTTGCTCGGCCATCTGGTGGATATTGTCGACGGTCTGGCTGATGCCTTGCAGCGATTGTTCGGTTTGCGCTACCCGTGCCACGCCGTTACGCGCTTCCTCGCTGCCGGCGCGAGCGACGCTCAAGGCACGTTCGGTTTCCTTATGCAGGCCCGTGATGATGCCCTGGATGACGTCGGTAGACTGGCGGGTCTTGGAGGCCAGGGCGCGCACTTCGTCGGCCACTACGGCAAAGCCACGGCCCTGCTCACCGGCGCGGGCTGCTTCGATGGCGGCATTCAGGGCCAGCAGGTTGGTCTGCTCGGCAATCGCGTGGATCATGCTGGCGGCTTGCTGGATGGAAGCGGTTTCATCGGCCAGTGACTGCACCGATTGGCCGATGCCATCGACAGTCTGCGCCAGTTGCTCGATGACCTGGCGGCTTTGCTGCGACTGCTGGGCGCCGGCCATAGCCAGTTCACTGGCCTGACGTGCTTCCTGAGCGGTTTGCTGGACGTGGCTGGAGACCTGATTGATCGACGCGGCCATCTCGTGCATCGCCGTGGCGGCCTGGTCAGCTTCATTGCGCTGGGCCTGCAGGGCACGTTCGGCCTGCTCGTTGAGGCGGCCGTTTTCCTTGGCCAGGGCGGCGGTCTGGTCGGCGAAATCTCCCAGGCGGCAAAGCGCCGTGCGAATCCGTGCATCCTCGCTGATCAGTGCCAGGTGCAGCAGCGCCAGTGGCCCGGAGGCATCGCTGTAGGTGCGGGCCACCAGCGGGCTGTCGAATGTTTTTGGCGCTACTGCACGAGCCCGGCCGAGCAGCTGGCTGGAGTTGTGCAGGCTGGCAAAACCCTGCAGCCCAAGCAGGACCAAGGTCAGCAGCAACGCCGTGCCGGGCAATTCCAGGCTCCAGAGCGCCGCGCCGCTCACTACACCGAGCAGCGGCAGCACGAAGAAGCGTGCCAGTTGCGCGAATGCCTCGCCACGGCCGATGGCCGGGCGCCCCTGGTTCAGGCGCGCGTAGAGCGCTTCGGCACGGCGCACCTGCTCGCTGTTGGGTTTGCTGCGCACCGACTCGTAGCCGACAACCCGGCCGTTTTCCTGGATGGGCGTGACATAGGCGCTGACCCAATAGTGATCGCCGTTCTTGCAGCGGTTCTTGACGATGCCCATCCAGCTGCGTCCGGATTTTAGGTAGTCCCACATATGAGCGAACACGGCAGGCGGCATATCCGGGTGACGAACTAGGTTGTGCGGGCTGCCGACCAATTCCTCGCGGGTAAATCCGCTGATCTCGGCGAACTCGTCGTTGCAGTACGTGATGATCCCGCGGGTATCGGTGGCGGAAATGAGGTGCTGTTCTGCTGGGAAACTGCGTTCGCGGCCGCTGAGTGGTTGATTGATTCGCATGGGGAGGGCTCACCTGAATGATAGGCACATCGATGGCCTGGGAGGCAGTGGGTCTAGTCGGCTCTGTAAGCTGATCGTTTAGTCAAACTTTTTCACATTAGCAGGCACCCCTCTTGATGCTCCCCCCATAGAGGGGGGGCTAAAAGACAGGTGAACAGCCTGCGAGTCACAACTGTCGAAGAGTGCTCCCCCTTGATAGGTATTAGGGCTGGCAAACAGTTGTCGACCTGCGGCGGCAAAAGTTGAGTGCTGCACCTGGCCTTTCCGGTACGGTGCTGCCCCTATGTCTTACTCCGAACTCAGCGTTGAAGAGCGCGTCATTTAAATCGGTCATGCCCAAGGTTTCAGCCTGCGTAGGATTACCTGCTTGATCACCCGATCCCCTTCGACCATCAGCCGGGAGCTGCGCCGCAATCGAGGTGCCTGCGGTTGTTACTCGGCCCGTGCGGCCCGGCAGCAGATGCAGGCCCGCCGCTAGGTTTGTCGACCGATGCGAAAGCTGTTGCTGGGTAGCGAGCGCTTCGAGTTGGTGGCCCATCTGCTGCGTGAGCGTTTGGAAGCTGATGCAGAGCAAGCTGCGGAGCCTGTCGCTTAAGGGTCGGCAAGTCATGCTGAATGACGTTATGGCCCAAAACGAAACTGGCACCCTCACCCAGGGTATCTAAAGCTTCGAGTACCTGGCCAAGATCCCCCTCGACCCTACGCTCCAAGTCTTCGCCGATATCGGGCCGCAAGGCACCAACCATAAAGATCCGCTCTGGCTGATCAGCTTTACCGGGCGCAACTTCAAGGTCAAAAATCAGGCTTTTAGGGGGACTCAGTGAAGCCATCCGGACAGCGATCCTTGCAACAGAATACGGGGCTGATGGCACTTTAACCGGTAATGACCAGCGTAGGTAGGTGTGAGACGTATTGGGCCAGGCTACGGACGATAACCTGCTCTAATTTGGAATGGGCCGGACATTCGCAAATGAGGTAGTCCACCAGAGCCTGGAGAGTGTCTAAGAAATCCGGGGCGATTCAAATATCAGCACGACGAAAATTTACGACCGGCGCGGTTTGCGACCAGGGTTCGGCTTGAATCTGAATCAAATCGGCTCACTCGACTCGTATGGCGACCTTGCTGAAGACAAGTTCACCGATAGGTCTTGATTCTGTTCTGATGAAATCGGAGCAATCAAGTAAGGACGCGAGTTCAACTCCCAAATGACGCCGTTTGTCGGCTTTTCTCTTTGGGGGCACATAAGGGGGCATTCACTCAAAAATATAAATTTAAATCTCTATAAATCAATTACTTAGTTTTATTTTTAAAATACCCCCGGCTCCACCAAATAAGCCCCTGATTTTCCTAGAGAAAGTCAGGGGTTTTTCTTTGCGTGTCGAAAAGGTGTCGAAACGGTTTTTTCACCGTGCCCAGCCAACGGAACGGAAATCAAACCCAAGCGTCCAACGACTCAAGTAGCTGCGAACTCCGTTTACGGGTAGCCGAACTGCAGCGCTTGAGTTCAGGAGTACAACAATGAATTACATGACATTGATAACGCTTGTGTCGGTTCTTGCGCTGACTGGCTGCAGCTTCAGCGCGCCAGGCGTTCACGCCCGTATAGGTGACGCAGACGCCATTCGCTTAGACATCGGCGATCATCGCGGCGGAAATTTTTTCCCACCAGGGCATCGTATGAAAGGAAGTTGCTAAATGACCACACGAATTGTCGCCCTGATCATGGCTGCGGTTCTTATTTCGGGCTGTAGCTTGAGGCTACCAGGCATAGGCATTGATATTGGCGACGGCGGCGGCGGTCCACCCCACTGCCCACCGGGTCAAGCCAAGAAAGGGAGATGCTAGAGCGAATCCTACCGCTCTGGGCCTGAATCTGGTCGTGTATTGAAAAGGTCGGCATTGCCGCTAGCCGTTGGGGAAATCTGTTGAAAGATTCCCCGATGGCCTGCGGTTACGGGCCCTATAAGCAAAAATCCCCAGCCGAGATACTTTCTGCTGGGGACTTCTGCTTTTTGGCTTTCAGATCATGACGTTAACGATCTGCATCAACAGATTAAGCCAACGCCTTGGCATTGCCGGCCTTTTTTATTTGTTAACCGCCTAAGCCTAACTAAGCGGTCCAAACCTAACAGCATCCTGCAGATGATCCGGAGCAAGGTGCGCGTAGCGCATGGTCATGGCCAGGCTGGAGTGACCCAGGATTTTCTGCAGGGTGAGGATGTTGCCGCCGTTCTGGATAAAGTGGCTGGCGAAGGTGTGGCGCAGGGCGTGGGCGGCCTGGCCTTTTGGTAGGCGGATGGTCGTCCTGGCCAGGGCGCGGCGGAACGAGGTGATGGCCGAGTTTGGCTGGCCGTGTTGCTTCCAGTGTCTGACGATCTTGGCCTCTAGCTCTGCAGTGATCGGCACCGAACGAACCTTGCCGTTCTTGGTTCCGCTGAAGGTGATCACGCGATTGCGCAGCCCGGTCGGTTTCAGCTTCTCAGCCTCTGACCATCGAGCACCGGTGGCCAGACAGATCAGGGCGATTATCTCGACGTGCGGGTTGTCGCAGCCGCGCCGGATCTCTTCCAGCAGCTCGGCGATCTGTTCGGTGGTCAGCCAGGACAGCTCTCTTTCCTGCACCTTGAGCGCCAACACATCAGCACGTCAGCTCCGGTACTGACAGCGCAACAAGGGCGGCTAAGCCACATGCGCCACTCAGGACTGCTGCCTGCTGCAAGGCCTGCATGGTGCACCACGCAGCAGACAAAACAGTGACTCGTTGCTGCCGGTCAAGAATCGACCAGAGATTCTCTCTAATCTGGTGACTGCGCCCAAGCACATTCAGGTCATGCCTGAATGCTCATCATCGTGCCAATGCTGGCTCGCAGATTGCGTTAAAGAAACCTGCCGAACGTACGATGAGCATTCCATGCATGTGCCCGGAATATGCGCCAGACCGATATGGCCGCAACGCCCCATGAACGGGCCAGCCATCGGATTACGGCGCCAACACTTGAAACAGTCGATACAATGCAGTGCACCCAAAGGGGCAGCCAGATCCCTGAACGCGCGAATCGCCCTCGGTCGACAGACCTCCGGCCAGCGTCGTTCGCCTGCCAATACCTCACTTCAGAGATAGGCCTAAAGCGATGCTGAAAAATGCCCCGTTGAGTGTGAAACTTCTCCTCATCCTGATCTTCCCCTTACTGGGTTTCCTGGCCTTCTCCACCCTATATGTGGCCGGGAAATACGAGACACTGAGCGAGATGAAGCACACCCTGGCTGCCAGTGACACCGCCCAGCAGATCAGCGCGGCAGTCACCGCCCTGCAGCGTGAACGCGGCGCCAGTGGTGTCTTTCTCGGCAGTGGCGGTACGTCCATGCGCGATGCGCTGAGCCAGTTCCGGCTCGACAGCGATGCGGCGATCACATCCTTGCGCAGCCTGTCGGCAGAAAGCTCGGCCGAACTCAACGAAGTACTCGGCGGGCTGAATGACATCGTCACCCTGCGCCAGCAGGTGGACGCGCAATCGATCAACAGCAGCGAATCCGGCGCACGCTATACCCGCCTGATCGTCAGCCTGATTGGCTACACCCACTCGCTGGAGGCACGTGTCAGCGATCCGCGCATCCTGCGAGCCCTCGGTGCTCTGAACCAGTTCGTGGAAATGAAGGAGCGCGCCGGACGCGAACGTGCCCTGCTCGGCCTGACCTTCAGCCAGAAGCAGCTCAATGCCGACCAGCTCTCGCGCCTGAGCCGCAATCTGGGTGAGTTCGCAGCCTATCAGGACGCCTTTCAGCGCCGGGCCACGGCGGATTTCAAGAACCAGCTCGACAGCGCGCTGCAACAACCTGCCGCGCAGGCCGCCAGCAACCTGCAGCGCGCGGCAATGGAGACGGCACTGGGCGAAACCCTCGATACCCAGCCCGAAGAGTGGTTCAAGCTGTCTACCAACCGCATCGACCTGATGGTGCAGGTCGAGCGCGCGCTGGGCCAGAACGTCGCGGACCTTGCTACCCGGGCTCGGGACGAAGCGGCCCAAAGCCTGTGGCTGACCGTCGCGGCCATGCTCGGCGTGCTCTCGGCCGTGGTGCTCCTGTCGCTGCTGATCATCCGCAACATCAAGTCAGCGGTCAGCGATGTCAACGATACTCTGGTCGCCCTGGCCCGACGCGACCTGACCGCTCACACCCGCTACCAGGGCGGTGACGAGTTCGGTGTGATCGCGCGCAACCTCGACCACATGGCGCAGCAGATCAAGGACGTGATCCAGGAAATCGGCAATGCGGCGGCGCAGGTCGCCACTGCTGCCGAGGAGTCCTCGGCCGTCGCCCTGCAGACCAGCCAGAACGTGGCGCAACAGCGTCAGGGCACCGATCAGGTCGCCACCGCCATCAACGAGATGAGCGCCACGGTCAAGGATGTCGCCCGCAGCACCACCGAAGCGGCCGAGATGTCGCGCCAGGTCAACGACAATACCCTGCAGGGCAAGAGAGAGATCGAGGACACCGTACGCCTGGTGCAGGCGCTGTCGACGCAGGCCGAGCAGACTGCGCGGATCATTCTCGAGCTGAAGAAAGAGAGTGATGCCATCTCCTCGGTGCTCGACGTCATCCGTGGCGTCGCCGAGCAGACCAACCTGCTGGCCCTGAACGCCGCCATCGAAGCCGCCCGTGCCGGCGAACAAGGCCGAGGCTTTGCCGTGGTCGCCGACGAGGTGCGCCAACTGGCGCAGAAAACCCAGGATTCCACCGTCAGCATCCAGCAGATGATCAGCAACCTGCAAAGCGGCTCCGACCGTGCCGCCAGCTCCATGCAGGAAACCCTGGACAAGGCGCAGGCCAGCGCCGACAACGTGGTCAAGGCCGGCGAGCTGCTGGTACAGATCGCCGATGGCATCGCCAGCATCAGCGACCGCAACATCCAGGTGGCTTCGGCCGCCGAGGAGCAAAGCCTGGTGTCGGAAGAAATCAACCGTAACGTCAACGACATCAATGACCTGGTCATCCAGGTCAGTGCCGCCGCCGAACAGACCGCCGTCAACAGCCGTGAACTGGCCAGCCTGGCCGATCATCAGCAGCAACTGGTGAGTCGCTTCAAGGTGGGCTGATACCATCCGGGGCCGGTAGCCGGATACCAGCTGCACGGGCTAACGCCCGGTCGCATTTCGGTGCGCTGTCCATCGATGGCCACCGGTCATGCCAGGGGACGGGCATGACCCATGGTTTATTGGCCCGCAGCCTATCGGTCGAGCTGCAAGCTCTTGCGGATACCCGAATCGAGCATGGCAGCCGGAGCGAATGTGCGCGGCAGGCTCAAACGAGCAGCCGCCGCCCCGGCGGTGTAGCGCAGTTTGGGCCGTGCGGCGCTCGCGGCCTTGACGACCACCTTGGCCACGATATCCGGGTCATCGGCGCTGGCCATCGATTGACTGAGCACCTTGGCCAGGCTTGCGCGAACCGTACGGTACTCGTCTAACGTGGCATCGGCCTCAATGGTGTTCGCTTCGAACTGGGTCTTGGTGAAGGCCGGCTCGATGACCGAAACACGAATGCCGCGTGTACGCAGTTCATGATCGAGGGCCTCGGAATACCCCTCCAGCGCATGTTTGCTGGCGACGTAGAGGGCGACGTACGGCATGGGCACGACACCCAGAATCGAGCCAATGTTGATGATCCGACCATGGCCCTGGCGCCGCATGTGCGGTACGACGACGCGGGTCATGCGTACGACGCCAAAGAAGTTCGTATCGAAGAGCGCCTGGGCCTGCTCGATCGAACTTTCTTCGGCGCCTGCCGGGGCAATGCCAAAACCGGCGTTGTTGACCAGCAGATCGATCCCGCCTTCGCGTCGTATCAGTTCGCTGACCAGCGCCGACACCGAGGCGTCATCCGTCACGTCGAGGGTCAGCATGCTGATGGAACCCTGCAGTCGAGCGTTACTACGGCTTCCTGTGCCATTTGGATAACCAGTTGCTTGGCGAAATGACGGACTCTTCGTTGGTTGCACGTAGCCGCCGCTTCATGGACACCCCTTGGCGCACCGCTTCGGCGCTGCAGTTCGAAGCGGCGCTGGCGAAGGACGATGGCGTCAGATTTGCGCATTACTGGTTCTACAAGCTGGACTTCGTGCTCTGGTATGAACAACAAGCTGACCATGAGTTCTGGGGCAATTTCCGTTTCACCGCGAAGAACTCGGTAGAGCATATTTCGCCGCAGAATCCACAGGCGACCGATACCAATACAGTCTCGAAGGAATGGCTGGACCGCTTTGGCAATCTCGCGCTGGTCTCGCGCAGTATCAACTCGGAGTACGGCAATCTGCCCTTCAACGAAAAGCGCCAGCGATTCCTCAACAAGCGGGAGTATGAGAAGCGGCCCGACTCCTTGAAGTTGGACCTGATCTATTCAAACGTTAGGTGGGGAGAGGCCGCGGCCGATGCTCATCAGTCAGCCATGGTGACGGCGTTTCGGAACCATTATCTAAGGGATTTCAATATCGGCTAGCGTGAAACGGGCGCAAGACTTTTCCAGTTAGCATAGCAACAAGTAATAAATAGAGAGCGATGTCACCTGATGGATCACGAGTGCCTGTTTCTGGCCGCTTTGAGCCTGTCGTGTCAGGCCGGAGTCGGCCAGAAACAGACCTTCAAGCACTACCTTGAGTTATCAAGAGGTACGTTCCTGAAGCTGAAAGGCCCTCGGATCAGACTGTGTGAAAACCTAGCAGTCTGAGAGCAAGCTGAAGACAATGCCTCCATCAGTCGATGGGGGCATTGTCGTTTATGGGCTACATCCAGGGCGAAGGTCGTCAGCAAAGCAGCCTGTTTCCCCCCACATTGGAGGAGCTGGTGCCGGAGGATCACCTGGTACGGGTGATCGAGGTCTATGTCGCCCGCCTGGACCTGCAGGCTCTGGGTTTCAGCAAGGCCGAACCACTCAAGACTGGACGTCCTGGCTATGATCCAGCGGATCTACTCAAGCTTTATCTATGCGGTTAACGTGCAAAACGCGGTGGATGGCGAGCATGGGCTGATCGTGCATCATGCTGTCACTCAGGACGGCAGCGATAACCAACAACTGGAACCTATGGCCAAGGCTGCCCAGGCGATCCTGGCGCAGGAAGAGCTGACGGTTACAGCCGATGCGGGCTACTCCAATGGTGAGCAGTTTCAAGCGTGTGATGATGCTGGGATTACGGCCTATGTGCCGGAGAATCGGGGCATCAATAACAAGGGCGACGACACGCCGCTATTCGATCGCAGCGCCTTCAGCTACGACGTAGAAAACGACCAGTACCAATGCCCAGCGGGCCAATGGCTAGCACTCAAACAGGTCAGTGGGCTACAACGTATCTATGCCGCGCAAGGTGACTGCGAGGGCTGTCCATTGAAATCACGCTGCACCAAGGCCAANNNAGCGCCGATACGTGACTCGGCATGTCCATGAAGCCGCATTCGAGCGCATGCATCAGCGGATGCAGGTGCATCCAGAGATGATGGTCAGGCGCCGCTCCATCGTCGAACATCCCTTCGGCAACCTGAAGCAATGGATTTTGGGTAATGGTCGCTTTCTGCTCCGACAACTGCAGGGCGCTCGGACGGAAATGGCCCTGGCGGTCAACGCCTACAACCTGAAGCGTGCCATCAATGTGATGGGTGCCCGTCGGTTGATCGAGCTGTTGGGGTAGATCCCGCTTTCCATTTCCATGCTTCAAAAACACCAACGCCCCAAACCAGTCGGGGCGTTGGATTTTTCTGGCGTCAGTGCGTTTTCACACGCTCTGGGATGTGGACCTTTTCATTGCTGCTGATTACTTGCTGAGCGCCAGTAAACGCTCAACCCCTACAGGTTCCTCCGCCATGAGCGGAATGACTGCATAGCGCTGCGCATGCTCGGTCGCGACACGCTTGATGTCCTTCAGCTCATTGACTGCCCGCTTATGCAGAAGCGGGGATTCAGTCTTGGCGGCTGCCACACTGTTGTTGATCACCCATGCCCAAGGCTCAATGCCTGCACGACGCAGATCCGCCTGCAAGCCAGCGGCCTCCAGCACGGGAGTGGTTTCAGCCAGGGTCACTAGCAGCACCTTGGTCTGCCTGGGATCCTGAAGCTGCATCATCGGCGTGGTAAAACGCATGTTGCTGCCCGACATCTGCCGGGTGATGTCGCGGTGATAAGCGCCCGTGGCATCCAGCAGCAGCAAGGTGTGGCCGGTTGGGGCTGTGTCCATCACCACGAACTTCTTTCCGCCTTCACGGATGATTCGCGAGAATGCCTGGAACACCGCGATCTCCTCGGTGCAGGGTGAGCGCAGATCCTCGGCAAGCAGTGCCCGAGCCTCATCATCAAGATCTGCCCCCTTGGTTGCCATGACGTGATCCCGATAACGCTGGGTCTCCACCTGCGGGTCGATTCGGCTCAGCGTCAGGTGCTCAAGTGTTCCTTCCAGTGTCTCTGCAAGGTGGGCGACAGGATCAGAGGTGGTCAGGTGCACAGGCAGTCCACGCCTGGCCAATTCAACCGCAACCGCTGCGGCCAGTGTGGTTTTCCCGACACCGCCTTTACCCATCACCATGATCAGGCCATGACCATCGGCGGCGATCTCGTCGACCAGGGACTTGAGTCGTGGCGCGTTCAGTTCAACCGGCGCACTGGCAGATGTCTGCGTGCCCTCATCTGAGCCCTCAACCAGAAGCTGTCGCAGGGCATCCAGCCCCACCAGGTTGAAGGCTTTCAACTGCAACAGATCGAGCGGCAGTGCTCGTAGCGCGGGAGGCATGGCGGCGACTGCTGCCTGTTCGCGCTTGTAGACCGCGGCAGCCAATTCATCCTTCTGTGCTTCGCTCTCTGGCAAAACCCCGTTAATCACCAGGTACTGCTCTTGCAATCCAATGGCTGCCAGCTCCTCACGGGTGCGTGCCGCCTCGCGCAGCGTGGCAGCCTGCGCTCTGGCGACCAGAACCAGACGGGTTTTGGAAGGATCAGACAGTGCCTCTACAGCCTCGTGATACTGGTCTCTCTGTTTATCTAGGCCAGCGAGCGGGCCAAGGCAGGAGGCATTACCTTGGCCGGCTTCCAGGAAGCCGCTCCAGGCACCCGGCAGTTGCAGTAGCCGAATCGTGTGGCCGGTCGGCGCCGTGTCAAAAATGATGTGATCGAAACGGGCTTTCAGCTCATCGCTGACCAGTAGCGAGGTGAACTCATCAAAGGCAGCAATCTCGGTCGTGCAGGCCCCCGACAACTGCTCTTCCATGCCTTTGACTACGTCCTCAGGCATGACGCCTTTAGCAGGCCCGACAATGCGATCCCGATAAGCCTGGGCGGCACCCTGTGGATCGATCTCCAGGGCCGACAGGTTTTCCACGGCGGGCACGGCAGTAATGTGATTGCCGATCCGCAGGCCGAATACCTGACCCACATTGGAGGCCGGATCGGTACTCACCAGCAGCACTCGCTTGCCCTTACGGGACAGCTCCAGGGCCGTCGCGCAGGCAATGGACGTCTTTCCGACCCCGCCCTTGCCGGTGAAAAACAGGAAGCGCGGTGCATTGTCGATAAAGCGCATGCTGACCCCTTAACGGTGGTTGAGGCTGGTCTCGTACCAATTGCGGGTGTTGTTGACCATACGTACCAGCCAGAGCATCACCGGCACTTCGATCAGCACACCGACCACTGTTGCCAGAGCGGCACCCGAGTTGAAGCCATACAAGACAATCGCCACGGCCACAGCCAGCTCGAAGAAGTTCGAGGCGCCGATCATGGTGGCCGGGCCTGCCACGTCATGGCGCACTTTCAGTGCATGGCAAAGCCAGTAACCCAGAGCTGCGATGAACAGAGTTTGCACCAGCAGAGGAATGGCGATGATGCCGATGACCAGGGGCTGCTCGACAATCGACTCTCCCTGGAAGGAGAACAGCAGCACTAGGGTCGCCAGCAAAGCCAGAATGGAGAACGGCGAGATCCTGGCCAGTGCTTTCTGAAAGTTCGCCTCACCACGTCTCATCAAACGAGCTCGCAAAAACTGAGCAATGGCCAGCGGGATGACGATGTACATCACCACGGAAAGCAGCAGGGTGTCCCAAGGAACAGGAATTGATGAAACCCCGAGTAGCAGGGCCACGATGGGCGCAAAGGCAAACACCATGACCAGATCGTTGAGGGCGACCTGGGTCAGGGTGAAGTTGGCATTACCCTTACACAAATTGCTCCAGACGAACACCATCGCTGTACAGGGTGCCGCACCGAGCAGAATCAGCCCGGCCATGTAGCTATCCAGCTCCTCAGCAGGCAGCCAGGGTGCAAACACCTGCTTGATGAAGAACCAGCCAATCAGCGCCATGGAAAAGGGCTTGACCGCCCAGTTGACGAACAGGGTGACGAACATGCCGTTCTTCTGTTGGCGCACTTCACTGATTGCGCTGAAGTCGATCTTCATCAGCATCGGGATGATCATCACCCAGATCAGCAGACCGACCGGGATATTGACCTTGGCGACTTCCAGGGCGCCTACGGCCTGGGCCGCTTGCGGAACAACCAGGCCAAGGATGGTGCCCGCCACGATGCACAGGAACACCCACAGGGTCAGGTAACGCTCAAAGACACCTAATGGAGCCCCGGATGCCTGTTTCAGGGCGACTTCACACGCGTTTGTCATCTTGGCTGCCTATCCTCGTTCGCCTGCGCTGACTGAGCTGAATATTCACTTTGCCATATATTCGGTAAAAGTAATATATTGGCTCTTATGCATCTTTGATAGGGATCGGCATGGGCCAGATAAAGCCAAATAAAGCCCCCGATGGCAGCCACCTCATATCGCCAATCGAGGTATTCAAATGCCTGTCCGATGAGACGCGGGCGCGCATTGTTTTTCTGGTGACTCACGAGCAGGAGCTGTGTGTCTGTGAGCTGACCTCGGCACTGGAAGCGGCACAGCCGAAGATCTCCCGGCACCTGGCCATGCTGCGCAGTTGCGGTCTGCTGGAGGATCGTCGCCAGGGGCAATGGGTTTACTACCGCTTGCACCCGCAGTTGCCGGAATGGGTGAGCGAGATCCTGAAAAAGACCCTGGACACCAATGCCGAGTGGTTGCGTCAGGACATTCAGCGCCTCCGGCAAATGCGGGATCGCCTCGGGAGCAAGCCTGTCTGCGATTAAGCGCAGCGCTCAAGGCGAAAACGATGCACTCAAGGCCATGCCGAAGAGCAGTGGCCAGCTGTAGCCCAATAGGTAATGACCCATGATCGACAACCTGCCCAATGTCGCCGGTGAGCTGTTTGATCGCTCCATCCCGGCAAGGCTGAATCTCGCCGAGGGCGAGCACAAGCCACGCATTCTGCTGCTCTATGGCTCCAATCGTGAGCGCTCCTACAGCCGGCTGCTGACCGAGGAAGCAGCCCGCTTGCTGGAAGCCTTCGGTGCGGAAAGCAGGATTTTCAATCCTTCCGGCCTGCCCATGCCGGACGATGCCGACAGCAGCCATCCCAAGGTCAAGGAGCTCATCGACCTGGTGCTCTGGTCTGAAGGCCAGGTGTGGTGTTCACCCGAGCGCCACGGCGCCATGACCGGCGTTTTCAAATCGCAGATCGATTGGATACCGCTGAGCATGGGGGCCATCCGCCCCAGTCAGGGCAAGACTCTGGCCGTGATGCAGGTTTGTGGCGGTTCGCAATCCTTTAACGCGGTTAACCAGATGCGTGTGCTGGGGCGCTGGATGCGTATGTTCACCATCCCAAACCAGTCTTCGGTGCCCAAGGCCTACCTCGAATTCGACGAGGCCGGACGCATGAAACCCTCCAGCTACTACGACCGAGTGGTGGACGTCATGGAGGAGCTGGTCAAGTTCACCCTGCTGCTGCGGGGTCACGGCAACTACCTGGTTGACCGCTACTCGGAGCGTAAAGAGTCCGCTGAAGAGCTCGCCAAGCGCGTCAACCAACGCGACATCTAACTCAATTTTCTCTAGGGCACCGGAGCACCACATGCGCGTTCTCTTTATGTGTACAGCCAACAGCTGCCGCAGCATCCTTTCCGAGGCGATGTTCAATCATCTGGCCCCTGATGGCTTCGAAGCGGTCAGCGCTGGAAGCTTTCCCAAAGGGCAGGTTCTGCCGCGCAGCCTGACGACCCTGCAACAAGCCGGCATTTCCACCGAAGGGCTGAGCAGCAAGGGGAACGACGCGTTCGAAAGCAATCCTCCGGATATCGTCATTACTGTTTGCGACAAGGCTGCCGGCGAGGCCTGTCCGGTCTACTTTGGCCCGGCGTTGAAGGCCCATTGGGGATTGGAGGATCCCTCGGACGTGCAGGGTACCGATAGCGAAGTGGATGCTGCCTTTCGCTGCTCCCTGGCGCGGATCGAGAGGCGTTGCCGTGCGTTCCTCGCCTTGCCCTTCGAACAGCTGAGCCGCGATGAACTCAAGCGCGAGCTCGACAGAATTGGCACGATGTAAACTTCAGGCCGTAATACCACTAGCACGACTGTCCGCTATTGGCCGATTCTGTTGAAAAAGTAGCTGCTTC
>NZ_PJLX01000026.1:0-15421 GCF_002843095.1 Pseudomonas sp. YY-1
CTGGCGTGGTTGCCAAGATCGTCGAGTAATCGGTTGATCTGTTCCTCTCAGGCCGGCATAATGGCCGGCCTGATTTTGCTTTAGGTCAGTAGCTCAATTGGCAGAGCGGCGGTCTCCAAAACCGCAGGTTGGGGGTTCGATTCCCTCCTGACCTGCCATTTTCTAACGAATCTGGCGTGTCTTTCACAGGATCCTCTCGAATGAATGTTAAGGCTGAAGCCAAAGACTCTCGCTTTGATCTGGTCAAGTGGCTGGTTGTCGCTGCCCTGGTTGCTGTGGGTGTCGTCGGTAATCAGTACTTCTCTGCTGAGCCGGTTCTGTATCGTGTTCTGGGCTTGGTTGCGTTGGCTGCTGTTGCTGCTTTTGTGGCGTTTCAGACTGCTCGTGGTCAAGCGTTCGCGGTGCTGCTGAAAGAAGCGCGCGTCGAGATTCGTAAAGTTGTTTGGCCGACCCGCCAGGAAACCATGCAAACCACTCTGATTGTGGTTGCGGTGGTTCTGGTAATGGCGCTGCTGTTGTGGGGGCTCGATTCCCTGCTCGGTTGGCTTGTTTCCCTGATTGTTGGTTAAGGGTGTCTCGTGGCTAAGCGTTGGTACGTCGTGCATGCTTACTCGGGTTACGAGAAGCATGTCATGCGCTCGCTCATCGAGCGCGTGAAACTGGCTGGTATGGAAGATGACTTCGGCGAGATTCTCGTGCCCACTGAAGAAGTGGTCGAGATGCGCAACGGTCAGAAGCGCAAGAGTGAGCGCAAGTTCTTCCCTGGCTATGTTCTGGTGCAGATGGAAATGAACGAGGCGACTTGGCACTTGATCAAGGATACGCCGCGCGTCATGGGCTTCATTGGTGGTACTGCCGACAAGCCGGCGCCGATCACCGAGAAAGAAGCTGAAGCCATTCTGCGTCGTGTTGCCGATAGCGGCGACAAGCCCAAGCCCAAGACTCTGTTCGAGCCGGGCGAAATGGTACGAGTTGTCGATGGCCCGTTTGCCGACTTCGGTGGCGTGGTCGAAGAAGTAAATTACGAAAAGAGCCGCATCCAGGTTGCTGTGACCATCTTCGGTCGCTCCACCCCGGTCGAGCTGGAGTTCAGTCAGGTCGAGAAGGCATAACTGACATAGGCATCCCTCACCCCGCAGCCTTAGGCTGCGGGGTTTTGTCGTCACTGGGATAAATGCGTAAGTAACCTCGGGGAGCCGTCAGGCGTTCGAACCCGAAATTGGAGTAGCTAATGGCTAAGAAGATTCAGGCTTATATCAAGCTGCAGGTTAAAGCCGGTCAGGCAAACCCGTCGCCACCCGTCGGCCCCGCTCTGGGTCAGCACGGCGTGAACATCATGGAATTCTGCAAGGCGTTCAACGCCAAGACTCAGGGCATGGAACCTGGTCTGCCGACTCCTGTGATCATCACTGTTTACAGCGACCGCAGCTTCACCTTTGAAACCAAGAGCACCCCGGCATCCGTTCTGCTGAAAAAAGCAGCGGGTCTGACCAGTGGCTCGGCTCGTCCGAACACTGTCAAAGTCGGCACCGTGACTCGTGCTCAGCTCGAAGAGATCGCCAAGACCAAGCAGGCTGATCTGACTGCAGCTGATATGGATGCAGCCGTGCGTACCATCGCCGGTTCTGCTCGTAGCATGGGCCTGAACGTGGAGGGTGTGTAATGGCTAAGTTGACCAAGCGCCAAAAGGCCATCGCCGAGAAAGTCGAAGCAGGCAAAGCCTACAGCTTCGAAGAAGCGGCAACTCTGCTGGCTTCGCTGCCTGCTGCCAAATTCGTCGAATCCTTCGACGTCGCTGTGAATCTGGGCGTTGATCCGCGTAAATCCGACCAGGTTGTACGTGGCGCCACCGTTCTGCCGAACGGCACTGGCAAGACTGTACGCGTTGCCGTGTTCACCCAGGGCCCGGGCGCTGAAGCTGCCCTGGCTGCCGGTGCTGACAAAGTCGGTATGGACGATCTGGCTGCCGAAATGAAAGCTGGCGACCTGAACTATGATGTGGTCATTGCTTCTCCGGACGCCATGCGTGTTGTTGGCCAGCTGGGCCAGGTACTGGGCCCGCGCGGCCTGATGCCGAACCCGAAAGTCGGCACCGTTACCCCGGACGTCGCTACCGCTGTCAAGAACGCCAAAGCTGGTCAGGTGCGTTTCCGTACCGACAAGAACGGCATCATCCACACTTCTGTTGGCAAGATCGGCTTCGAAGCCGCTGCGCTGAAGCAGAACGTGGAAGCCTTGCTGTCCGATCTGAAGCGTCTGAAGCCGTCGACCTCGAAAGGCATCTACGTCAAGCGTGTGACCCTGAGCACCACCATGGGTCCGGGTCTGATCATCGATCAGGCTTCGCTCGACGCGTAAGTGATTGGGCCGGTAGCGTGCGCGCTACCGGCTTTGAAAAATTGGGGTCCCTGCCTGGCGGGGGCTATCCAAGACCGTAGGTAACTCGCGTTTTAAATGTCAGGTTCGCCTGATGACCTACGCAGATGGTGCTCCCGATTCGTTACCGAATCAGACACCAAAACGCCGCTGAACTTCGGTTTGGCGATACGGTAAAAACCAGGAGTAAACCCGTGGCAATTAAACTCGAAGACAAGAAGGCCATCGTCGCTGAAGTCAACGAGGCTGCCAAAGCCGGTCTGTCCGCTGTCGTGGCTGATGCCCGTGGCGTGACCGTCGGCGCAATGACCGGACTCCGTAAAGAGGCCCGCGAAGCTGGTGTGTACGTGAAAGTCGTGCGTAACACCCTGCTCAAGCGCGCCGTTGAAGGCACTCAGTTCGACGTGCTCAACGACGTGTTCAAAGGCCCGACCCTGATCGCATTCTCCAACGAACACCCGGGCGCTGCTGCTCGTCTGTTCAAGGATTTTGCCAAGGGTCAGGACAAGTTCGAGATCAAGGCAGCTGCGTTCGAGGGCAAGTACCTCGCAGCAAACCAGATCGACGTACTGGCAAGTCTGCCGACCCGCGACGAGGGCATCGCCCAGCTGATGAGCGTTATTCAAGGCGCCACCAGCAAACTCGCTCGCACTCTGGCAGCCATTCGCGACCAGAAAGAAGCTGCCGCTGCCTAAGGCGGCGTGAGCTCTTTCGAAATCAAACGTTTAATTTGATGGTCGCGTAGGCCGTCACCCCAATACAGGAATTGATAGTCATGTCTCTGACTAACGAGCAAATCATCGAAGCTATCGGCCAGAAATCCGTTATGGAAATCGTTGAGCTGATCAAAGCGATGGAAGAAACCTTCGGCGTTACCGCTGCTGCTGCTGTTGCCGCTGGCCCGGCTGCTGCCGCTGCCGCTGTTGAAGAGCAAACCGAGTTCAACGTTGTTCTGACTGAAGCTGGCGAGAAGAAAGTCAACGTGATCAAGGCAGTTCGCGAGCTGACCGGTCTGGGCCTGAAAGAAGCCAAGGAGAAGGTTGACACCGCTCCTCAGGTCGTCGCTGAAGGTCTGACCAAAGAAGCTGCTGAAGACGCCAAGAAGAAGCTGGAAGAAGCTGGCGCCAAGGTCGAGCTCAAGTAAGTTCGTACCTTGCGTCTACAGCCCGAGCGATTCGCATAAGGCTGATGGCTGGTGGCTTTTGCCACCGGCCTTTTTCCGTTCTAGGTTGGCTGTTCAGCAGCCGGCCTGGGGCCGAAAAGATCCCGCCCGAGAGGCGGTTGCAAACCGAGGGTTTGCACGATTTTCTGGTCATCGCCGCCGGCGCTGGCCAAACAAGCAGGTGACCAAGCTGGGGAACGCTGATGGCTTACTCATACACTGAGAAAAAACGTATCCGCAAGGACTTTAGCAAGTTGCCGGATGTCATGGATGTGCCTTACCTCCTGGCCATCCAGCTGGATTCGTACCGCGAATTCCTGCAGCAAGGGGTGAGCAAGGAACAGTTCCGCGACATCGGCCTGCATGCGGCCTTCAAATCGGTATTCCCGATCATCAGCTACTCCGGCAACGCCGCCCTGGAGTACGTCGGCTATCGCCTGGGCGAGCCGGCGTTCGACGTCAAGGAGTGCGTGCTGCGTGGCGTGACCTTCGCCGTGCCGCTGCGCGTGAAAGTGCGCCTGATCATTTTCGACAAAGAATCGTCGAACAAAGCGATCAAGGACATCAAAGAGCAAGAAGTGTACATGGGCGAGATTCCGCTCATGACCGAGAACGGTACGTTCGTCATCAACGGTACCGAGCGCGTCATCGTGTCCCAGCTGCACCGTTCGCCGGGCGTGTTCTTCGACCACGACCGTGGCAAGACCCACAGCTCGGGCAAGCTGCTGTACTCCGCTCGCATCATTCCTTACCGCGGTTCGTGGTTGGACTTCGAGTTCGACCCGAAGGACGCGGTATTCGTACGTATCGACCGTCGCCGCAAACTGCCGGCTTCCGTCCTGCTGCGTGCACTGGGCTACAGCACTGAAGAAGTGCTGGATGCCTTCTATGACACCAACGTCTACCACGTGAAGGGCGAGAGCCTGAATCTGGAGCTGGTTCCGCAGCGTCTGCGCGGCGAAGTCGCCGTTCTCGACATCAAGGACGGCAGCGGCAAGGTGATCGTCGAGCAGGGTCGTCGTATCACGGCTCGCCACATCAACCAGCTGGACAAGGCTGGCATCAAAGAGCTGGAAGTTCCGCTCGACTACGTGATTGGCCGTACCACTGCCAAGGCGATCGTGCACCCGGCTACCGGCGAAATCATCGCCGAGTGCAACACCGAGCTGACCGCCGACCTGCTGGTCAAGATGGCCAAGGCACAGGTGGTTCGCTTCGAGACCCTGTACACCAACGACATCGATTGTGGCCCGTTCATCAGCGACACGCTGAAGATCGACAGCACCACCAATCAGTTGGAAGCGCTGGTCGAGATCTACCGCATGATGCGTCCTGGCGAGCCGCCAACCAAGGATGCTGCCGAGACCCTGTTCAACAACCTGTTCTTCAGCGCCGAGCGTTACGACCTGTCCGCCGTGGGCCGCATGAAGTTCAACCGTCGTATCGGTCGCACCGAGATCGAAGGTTCGGGCGTGCTGAGCAAGGAAGACATCGTTGCCGTACTGAAGACCCTGGTCGATATCCGTAATGGCAAGGGCATCGTCGACGACATCGACCACCTGGGTAACCGCCGCGTACGTTGCGTCGGCGAGATGGCCGAGAACCAGTTCCGCGTTGGTCTTGTGCGCGTAGAGCGTGCGGTCAAAGAGCGTCTGTCGATGGCTGAAAGCGAAGGCCTGATGCCGCAAGACCTGATCAACGCCAAGCCGGTTGCGGCGGCGGTGAAAGAGTTCTTCGGTTCCAGCCAGCTCTCGCAGTTCATGGACCAGAACAACCCGCTCTCCGAGATCACCCACAAGCGCCGTGTTTCTGCACTCGGCCCAGGTGGTCTGACTCGTGAGCGCGCTGGCTTCGAAGTCCGCGACGTACACCCGACCCACTATGGTCGCGTATGTCCGATCGAAACCCCTGAAGGTCCGAACATCGGTCTGATCAACTCGCTGGCTGCCTATGCTCGCACCAACCAGTACGGCTTCCTGGAAAGCCCGTACCGCGTGGTCAAGGAAGGTCAGGTCACCGACGAGATCGTGTTCCTGTCCGCCATCGAAGAAGCCGATCACGTGATCGCTCAGGCATCTGCGACCCTGAACGACAAGGGTCAGCTGATCGACGAGCTGGTTGCCGTACGTCACCTGAACGAGTTCACCGTCAAGGCGCCGGAAGACGTCACCCTGATGGACGTTTCGCCGAAGCAGGTTGTTTCCGTTGCTGCCTCGCTGATTCCGTTCCTCGAGCACGACGACGCCAACCGTGCACTGATGGGTTCGAACATGCAGCGCCAGGCTGTACCGACTCTGCGCGCCGACAAGCCGCTGGTAGGTACCGGCATGGAGCGTAACGTCGCCCGTGACTCCGGCGTCTGCGTGGTGGCTCGTCGCGGCGGTGTGATCGACTCGGTCGACGCCAGCCGTATCGTGGTTCGTGTCAACGATGACGAAGTCGAAACTGGCGAAGCCGGTGTCGACATCTACAACTTGACCAAGTACACCCGCTCCAACCAGAACACCTGCATCAACCAGCGTCCGCTGGTGAGCAAAGGTGACAAGGTTGCGCGTAGCGACATCATGGCTGACGGTCCGTCCACCGACATGGGTGAACTGGCGCTGGGTCAGAACATGCGCGTTGCGTTCATGCCGTGGAACGGCTTCAACTTCGAAGACTCCATCTGCCTGTCCGAGCGCGTGGTTCAGGAAGATCGCTTCACCACGATCCACATCCAGGAACTGACCTGTGTGGCGCGTGACACCAAGCTCGGCCCAGAGGAAATCTCCTCTGACATCCCGAACGTTGGCGAAGCGGCGCTGAACAAGCTGGACGAAGCCGGTATCGTCTACGTCGGTGCCGAAGTTGGCCCGGGCGACATCCTGGTTGGTAAGGTCACCCCGAAAGGTGAGACCCAGCTGACTCCGGAAGAGAAGCTGCTGCGTGCGATCTTCGGTGAGAAGGCGTCCGACGTTAAGGACACCTCCCTGCGTGTGCCGACTGGCACCAAAGGTACCGTCATCGACGTACAGGTCTTCACCCGTGACGGCGTGGAGCGCGACTCGCGTGCCCTGTCCATCGAGAAGATGCAGCTGGACGAGATCCGCAAAGACCTCAACGAAGAGTTCCGCATCGTCGAAGGCGCAACCTTCGAGCGTCTGCGTTCCGCTCTGGTTGGCGCGACTGCCGAAGGCGGCGCTGGTCTGAAGAAAGGCACTGCGATCACCGACGAGTTCCTCGACGGTCTTGAGCGTGGCCAGTGGTTCAAGCTGCGCATGGCCGAAGACGCTCTGAACGAGCAGCTGGAGAAGGCTCAGGCCTACATCTCCGACCGCCGTCAGATGCTCGACGACAAGTTCGAAGACAAGAAGCGCAAGCTGCAGCAGGGCGACGACCTGGCTCCGGGCGTACTGAAGATCGTCAAGGTCTACCTGGCCATCCGCCGTCGCATCCAGCCGGGTGACAAGATGGCCGGTCGTCACGGTAACAAGGGTGTTGTCTCGGTGATCATGCCGGTCGAAGACATGCCGCACGACGCTAACGGTACTCCGGTCGATATCGTGCTGAACCCGCTGGGCGTTCCGTCGCGTATGAACGTCGGTCAGATTCTCGAAACCCACCTGGGCCTCGCGGCCAAAGGCCTGGGCGAGAAGATCAACCGCATGCTCGAAGAGCAGCGCAAGATCGCCGAACTGCGCAAGTTCCTCGCCGAGATCTACAACGAGATCGGTGGTCGTCAGGAAAACCTCGACGAGTTCTCCGATACCGAGATCCTCGAGCTGGCGAAGAACCTCAAGGGCGGTGTACCGATGGCGACTGCCGTGTTCGACGGCGCCAAGGAAACCGAGATCAAAGCCATGCTGAAGCTGGCTGATCTGCCGGAGAGCGGCCAGATGCGCCTGTTCGACGGTCGTACCGGTAACCAGTTCGAGCGTCCGACCACCGTCGGCTACATGTACATGCTCAAACTGAACCACCTGGTGGACGACAAGATGCACGCCCGTTCCACTGGTTCCTACAGCCTGGTTACCCAGCAGCCGCTGGGTGGTAAGGCGCAGTTCGGTGGTCAGCGTTTCGGGGAGATGGAGGTCTGGGCACTGGAAGCCTATGGCGCCGCCTACACCCTGCAGGAAATGCTGACCGTGAAGTCGGACGACGTGAACGGCCGTACCAAGATGTACAAGAACATCGTGGATGGCGATCACCGTATGGAGCCGGGCATGCCCGAGTCCTTCAACGTACTGATCAAAGAGATCCGTTCGCTCGGCATCGATATCGATCTGGAAACCGAATAACACGACGTGAATCGGCAGCGGGGCTAACCCAGCTCGCTGCCCGCTCCGCCAGGAGGAAAGGCCTTGAAAGACCTACTGAATTTGCTGAAAAACCAGGGTCAGATCGAAGAGTTCGACGCCATCCGTATCGGATTGGCCTCGCCTGAGATGATCCGTTCGTGGTCGTTCGGTGAAGTTAAAAAGCCGGAAACCATCAACTACCGTACCTTCAAGCCAGAGCGCGACGGCCTGTTCTGCGCCAAGATCTTTGGCCCGGTAAAGGACTACGAGTGCCTGTGCGGTAAGTACAAGCGCCTCAAGCACCGCGGTGTGATCTGCGAGAAGTGCGGCGTTGAAGTGGCCTTGGCCAAGGTTCGTCGTGAGCGCATGGCGCACATCGAACTGGCCTCGCCGGTTGCCCACATCTGGTTCCTGAAGTCGCTGCCGTCCCGTATCGGCCTGCTGATGGACATGACCCTGCGTGACATCGAGCGCGTGCTCTATTTCGAGAGCTACGTCGTGATCGACCCGGGCATGACCACCCTCGAGAAGGGTCAGTTGCTGAACGACGAGCAGTACTTCGAAGCCCTCGAAGAATTCGGTGACGACTTCGACGCGCGCATGGGCGCCGAGGCCGTTCGCGAGCTGCTGCACGCCATCGACCTGGATCACGAGATCGGCCGCCTGCGTGAAGAGATTCCGCAGACCAACTCCGAGACCAAGATCAAGAAGCTGTCCAAGCGCCTGAAGCTGATGGAAGCCTTCAAGGACTCCGGCAACCTGCCGGAGTGGATGGTGCTGACCGTTCTGCCGGTTCTGCCGCCGGATCTGCGCCCGCTCGTTCCGCTCGATGGTGGCCGTTTCGCCACGTCCGACCTGAACGATCTGTATCGCCGCGTGATCAACCGTAACAACCGTCTGAAGCGCCTGCTCGATCTGTCCGCGCCGGACATCATCGTGCGCAACGAAAAGCGCATGCTGCAGGAAGCAGTCGACGCGCTGCTCGACAACGGCCGTCGCGGTCGCGCCATCACTGGCTCGAACAAGCGTCCGCTGAAGTCGCTGGCTGACATGATCAAAGGTAAGCAAGGTCGCTTCCGTCAGAACCTGCTCGGTAAGCGCGTGGACTACTCCGGTCGTTCCGTTATTACCGTAGGCCCGACCTTGCGTCTGCACCAGTGCGGTCTGCCGAAGAAGATGGCCCTCGAGCTGTTCAAGCCTTTCATTTTCGGCAAGCTGGAAATGCGTGGTCTGGCGACCACCATCAAGGCTGCCAAGAAGATGGTCGAGCGCGAGCTGCCGGAAGTGTGGGACGTTCTCGCTGAAGTGATCCGCGAACACCCCGTACTGCTCAACCGTGCACCGACCCTGCACCGTCTGGGCATCCAGGCGTTCGAGCCGGTACTGATCGAAGGTAAAGCGATCCAGCTGCACCCGCTGGTCTGCGCCGCGTACAACGCCGACTTCGACGGTGACCAGATGGCCGTTCACGTGCCGCTGACGCTGGAAGCCCAGCTCGAAGCGCGCGCGCTGATGATGTCGACCAACAACATCCTGTCGCCCGCCAACGGTGAGCCGATCATCGTTCCGTCGCAGGACGTTGTACTGGGTCTGTACTACATGACCCGTGAAGCCGTTAACGCCAAGGGCGAAGGTCGCGTATTCGCCGACCTGCAGGAAGTCGACCGCGTGTTCCGCGCGGGCGAAGCGTCCCTGCACGCCCGTGTGAAAGTGCGTATCAACGAGGTCATCAAAGACCGCGACGGCAGCATCACCAAGAACACCCGTATCGTCGACACCACCGTCGGCCGTGCGCTGCTGTTCCAGATCGTACCGGCCGGCCTGTCCTACGACGTGGTCAACCAGTCGATGAAGAAGAAGGCGATCTCCAAGCTGATCAACCAGTGCTACCGCACCGTTGGTCTGAAGGATACCGTCATCTTCGCCGACCAGCTGATGTACACCGGTTTCGCTTACTCGACCATCTCCGGTGTGTCGATCGGCGTGAACGACTTCGTCATCCCGGACGAGAAGGCGCGCATCATCGACGCCGCCACCGAGGAAGTGAAGGAAATCGAATCGCAGTACGCCTCCGGCCTGGTAACCCAGGGCGAGAAGTACAACAAGGTGATCGACCTGTGGTCGAAGGCCAACGATGAAGTCTCCAAGGCGATGATGGCCAACCTCTCGAAAGAGCCGGTTGTCGATCGCGAAGGCAAGACCGTCGAGCAGGAGTCCTTCAACTCCATGTACATGATGGCGGACTCCGGTGCTCGTGGTAGCGCCGCCCAGATCCGTCAGCTGGCCGGTATGCGTGGTCTGATGGCCAAGCCGGACGGCTCCATCATCGAAACGCCGATCACCGCGAACTTCCGCGAAGGTCTGTCGGTTCTGCAGTACTTCATCTCCACTCACGGTGCTCGTAAAGGTCTGGCGGATAC
This sequence comes from Pseudomonas sp. YY-1, assembly GCF_002843095.1. Taxonomy (NCBI): domain Bacteria; kingdom Pseudomonadati; phylum Pseudomonadota; class Gammaproteobacteria; order Pseudomonadales; family Pseudomonadaceae; genus Pseudomonas; species Pseudomonas sp. YY-1. The sequence goes on from NZ_PJLX01000026.1 coordinate 10,236, forward strand.
CGCACTGAAGACCGCGAACTCCGGTTACCTGACTCGTCGTCTGGTCGACGTGGCGCAGGATCTGGTGGTGACCGAGATCGATTGCGGTACCGAGCACGGTCTGCTGATGACGCCGCACATCGAAGGTGGCGACGTGGTCGAGCCGCTGGGTGAGCGCGTACTGGGTCGAGTGATCGCCAAGGACGTGTTCAAGCCTGGCACCGAGGACGTAATCGTTCCGGCCGGCACCTTGATCGACGAGCAGTGGGTCGAGTTCATCGAGCTGAACAGCGTCGACGAAGTGGTCGTGCGTTCGCCGATCACCTGCGAAACTCGCTTCGGCATCTGCGCCAAGTGCTACGGCCGCGATCTGGCTCGTGGTCACCAGGTCAACATCGGTGAAGCTGTCGGCGTTATCGCTGCGCAGTCCATCGGTGAGCCGGGTACCCAGCTGACCATGCGTACCTTCCACATCGGTGGTGCTGCAAGCCGTACTTCGGCTGCCGACAGCGTCCAGGTGAAGAACGGTGGTGCGATCCGTCTGCACAACCTCAAGCACGTCGAGCGCGTGGACGGCAATCTGGTAGCTGTTTCCCGCTCCGGCGAGCTGGCTGTGGCTGACGAGTTCGGTCGTGAGCGTGAGCGCTACAAGCTGCCGTACGGTGCCGTGATTTCCGTGAAGGAAGGTGACAAGGTCGACGCTGGCGCCATCGTCGCCAAGTGGGACCCGCACACCCACCCGATCGTGACCGAAATGAAGGGTACCGTGACCTTCGTCGGCATGGAGGAGGGCATCACCATCAAGCGCCAGACCGACGAACTGACCGGTCTGACCAACATCGAGGTTCTCGATCCGAAGGATCGTCCGGCTGCTGGCAAGGACATTCGTCCGGCCATCAAGATGGTCGACGCCAACGGCAAGGAACTGCTGCTGCCGGGTACCGACGTTCCCGCTCAGTACTTCCTGCCAGCCAACGCCCTGGTGGGCGTGGCTGACGGTGCGCAGATCGCGGTCGGTGACGTTATCGCCCGTATCCCGCAAGAGACCTCGAAAACTCGCGACATCACCGGTGGTCTGCCGCGCGTTGCCGACCTGTTCGAAGCCCGTCGTCCGAAGGAAGCTTCGATCCTGGCGGAAATCAGCGGCACCATTTCGTTCGGTAAAGAGACCAAGGGCAAGCGCCGTCTGGTCATCACCCCGACCGATGGCAGCGATCCGTACGAGGAGCTGATTCCGAAGTGGCGTCACCTGAACGTCTTCGAAGGCGAACAAGTGAACCGCGGCGAAGTTATCTCCGACGGCCCGAGCGACCCGCACGACATCCTGCGTCTGCTGGGTGTGAGCGCGCTGGCCAAGTACATCGTCAACGAGATCCAGGACGTTTACCGTCTGCAGGGCGTGAAGATCAACGACAAGCACATCGAGACCATCCTGCGTCAGATGCTGCGTAAGGTTGAAGTCAGCGAGTCCGGCGATTCGTCCTTCATCAAGGGCGATCAAATGGAGCTCACCCAGGTTCTGGGCGAGAACGAGCGTCTGGCTGAAGAGGACAAGTTCGTCGCCAAGTACACCCGCGTACTGCTGGGTATCACCAAGGCGTCGCTGTCCACCGAGTCGTTCATCTCGGCTGCGTCCTTCCAGGAAACCACTCGCGTCCTCACCGAGGCAGCGGTTACTGGCAAGCGCGACTACCTGCGTGGTCTGAAAGAGAACGTGGTCGTGGGTCGCCTGATCCCGGCTGGTACCGGTCTGGCCTATCACAGCGAGCGCAAGCGCAAGCGTGATGCCGACAAGCCGGTACGTGTCAGCGCCAGTGAGGTGGAAGCCGCACTGACCGAAGCGCTGAACTCCAGCGGAAATTGAGTCGAAGCCTCGCTAGTTCGCTAGCGGGGCTTTGCCTTGACTGGGGGCGCGAGTCTCTTTAGACTCATGCACCCCTAAATTTGGCAGGGCGTTGTGCTCTGCCATCTTTATTTGTGAGCGTCGAAAGACAACAGTGGAGCTAGTAGATGGCAACTATCAACCAGCTGGTACGTCAGCCGCGTAAGCGTATCGTCGAGAAATCCGACGTACCTGCGCTGCAGAACTGCCCGCAACGTCGTGGCGTGTGCACTCGCGTGTACACCACTACGCCGAAAAAACCTAACTCGGCACTGCGTAAAGTATGCCGTGTGCGTCTGACCAACGGTTTCGAGGTTTCCTCGTACATCGGTGGTGAAGGCCACAACCTGCAAGAGCACAGCGTCGTGCTGATCCGTGGCGGTCGTGTAAAAGACCTTCCGGGTGTGCGCTACCACACCGTGCGTGGTTCGCTGGATACCTCCGGCGTCAAAGACCGTAAGCAGGGTCGTTCCAAGTACGGTACCAAGCGTCCGAAATAAGGCCGCTTGAATCTTTATATTTAGTTGAGTCGATAAGAGTAAGGTCGGGCGCGGCTTTTGCCGAAAGTCCCGGGCTAACCTGAAGACCGTTTGAGGGCTTATCATGCCAAGACGTCGTGTAGCAGCAAAACGTGAGATTCTCGACGATCCGAAGTACGGATCGCAGATTCTCGCCAAGTTCATGAACCACGTGATGGAAAGCGGCAAGAAGGCCGTGGCCGAGCGCATCGTTTACGGTGCTCTGGACACTGTCAAAGCACGCAAGAACAGCGATCCCCTGGAGATCTTCGAGAAAGCTCTCGACGCCATCGCTCCGCTGGTCGAAGTCAAGTCCCGCCGTGTAGGCGGTGCTACCTACCAGGTTCCGGTCGAAGTTCGTCCGTCGCGTCGTAACGCTCTGGCAATGCGCTGGCTCGTAGACTACGCCCGCAAGCGCGGCGAGAAGTCCATGGCTCTGCGTCTGGCTGGTGAGCTGCTGGATGCTGCTGAAGGCAAAGGCGCTGCTGTCAAGAAGCGTGAAGACGTGCACCGTATGGCTGAAGCCAACAAGGCTTTCTCGCACTACCGCTTCTAATTCCGGCTCCACTAACCTTGCGAGGGCTTTATGGCTCGTAATACAGCAATTAACCGCTACCGTAATATTGGTATCTGTGCCCACGTTGACGCGGGCAAGACCACCACTACCGAGCGGATCCTGTTCTACACAGGCCTGAGCCACAAGATGGGCGAGGTGCATGATGGCGCCGCGACCACCGACTGGATGGTTCAGGAGCAGGAGCGTGGTATTACCATTACTTCTGCTGCCATCACCACCTTCTGGAAAGGTTCGGTTGGTCAGTACGACAACTACCGCGTAAACGTCATCGATACCCCCGGTCACGTTGACTTCACCATTGAAGTAGAGCGCTCGCTGCGCGTACTCGACGGTGCGGTCGTTGTGTTCTGTGGTACTTCGGGCGTTGAGCCGCAGTCCGAAACCGTATGGCGTCAGGCCAACAAGTACGGTGTTCCGCGTATCGTCTACGTGAACAAGATGGACCGTGCTGGTGCCAACTTCCTGCGTGTCGTCGGTCAGATCAAGAACCGTCTGGGTCACACCCCGGTACCGATTCAGATCGCCATCGGTTCGGAAGAGAACTTCGAAGGTCAGGTCGATCTGATCAAGATGAAGGCTATCTACTGGAACGAAGACGACAAGGGTACTACCTATCGCGAGGAAGAGATTCCTGCTGAGCTGGTAGACCTGGCCAACGAGTGGCGCTCGAACATGGTTGAGGCTGCTGCCGAAGCCAACGAAGAGCTGATGAACAAGTACCTTGAAGAAGGTGACCTGTCCGTCGAAGAGATCAAGGCTGGTCTGCGCGCCCGTACTCTGGCGAGCGAGATCGTCCCGGCTGTCTGCGGCTCCTCGTTCAAGAACAAGGGTGTTCCCCTGGTTCTCGACGCCGTTATCGACTTCCTGCCTGCTCCGACCGAGATCCCTGCGATCAAGGGTATTCACCCGGATCTGGCCGACAAGCCGAAAGAAGAGATCGCCGAAGCCGATTACGACGAGCGTCATGCTGACGACAATGAGCCGTTCTCGGCTCTGGCGTTCAAGATCGCTACCGACCCGTTCGTTGGTACGCTGACCTTCGTTCGTGTCTACTCGGGCGTTCTGGAGTCGGGCCAATCGGTCATCAACTCCGTGAAAGGCAAGAAAGAGCGCGTTGGTCGTATGGTGCAGATGCACGCCAACCAGCGTGAAGAGATCAAAGAAGTACGCGCTGGTGACATCGCTGCTCTGATCGGCATGAAGGACGTCACCACTGGTGAAACCCTGTGCGATCCGGACAAGCAGATCATCCTCGAGCGTATGGACTTCCCGGAGCCGGTCATTTCGGTAGCTGTAGAGCCGAAAACCAAGGCTGACCAGGAGAAGATGGGTATCGCTCTGGGCAAGCTGGCTCAGGAAGACCCGTCGTTCCGCGTCAAGACTGACGAAGAAACCGGTCAGACCATCATCTCCGGTATGGGTGAGCTGCACCTGGACATCCTCGTTGACCGCATGAAGCGCGAGTTCAACGTTGAGGCCAACATCGGTAAGCCGCAGGTTTCCTACCGTGAAACCATCACCAAGGACGCTGTCGAGATCGAAGGTAAGTTCGTTCGTCAGTCCGGTGGTCGCGGTCAGTTCGGTCACTGCTGGATTCGTTTCTCGACTCCGGACGTGGACGACAAGGGCAACATCACCGAAGGTCTGGTGTTCACCAACGAAGTCGTGGGTGGTGTGGTTCCGAAGGAATACATCCCGGCGATCCAGAAGGGTATCGAAGAGCAGATGAAGAACGGCGTTGTTGCCGGTTATCCGCTGATCGGCCTGAAGGCTACCGTGTTCGATGGTTCCTACCACGACGTCGACTCCAACGAGATGGCGTTCAAGATCGCTGCCTCCATGGCGACCAAGCAGCTGGCCCAAAAGGGTGGCGGTAAGGTGCTTGAGCCGATCATGAAGGTGGAAGTGGTAACTCCTGAGGACTACATGGGTGACGTGATGGGTGACCTGAACCGTCGTCGTGGTCTGATCCAGGGTATGGAAGATTCGGTGTCCGGTAAGGTTATCCGTGCCGAAGTTCCGCTGGGCGAGATGTTTGGTTACGCTACCGACGTTCGTTCCATGTCCCAGGGTCGCGCCAGCTACTCCATGGAATTCTCCAAGTACGCAGAGGCTCCGGCGAACATCGTCGAAGCACTGGTTAAAAAACAAGGCTAATCCCGCCCTTTAAGTAAGAGGTTTACTGTCGTGGCTAAGGAAAAATTCGAACGTAACAAACCGCACGTCAACG
>NZ_PJLX01000027.1:0-10572 GCF_002843095.1 Pseudomonas sp. YY-1
AGGGTGGGTCAATTTTCCATCAGCGCCAACAGCCCAGACGTAAGCCCGGTGGGTTTTCTTTTCTCCCAGCGCGAGCATTTGCACCGGGGTTTCGTCAGCGTGGATCACGCGTTGGGCCAGCACGGCTTCGCGCAGGGCATCGACTAGCGGCTGGAGCTGCACGCCGGTTTGTCCGACCCACTGCGCCAGTGTCGAGCGAGCGATGGCCAGGCCGGCACGGCCAAAGATTTTCTCTTGCCGATATAGCGGCAAGTGGTCGGCGAATTTGGCCACCATCACGTGAGCCAGAAGGCCGGCGGTGGGGATGCCCTTGTCGATCACCTGGGCCGGCACGGGGGCCTGGATCAGTGTTTCGCACTGGCGACAGACCCATTTCCCACGCACATGCTGTTCGACGGTGAACACGCCCGGCGTGTAATCCAGCTTTTCGCTGATGTCTTCACCGATGNACCGATGCGTTGCAGCTGGCAGCCGCAGGCGCATTGGGTGTTCTCCGGTTCGTGGCGGATCACGGTGCGCGGAAATTGTGTCGGCAGCGGTGTGCGCTTGGGCTGTTGGCGGGGTTCGGCTGGAGCAACCGGGGAATTGACGGCTTTCAGCTCCGCCTCGATGGCGGCGATGTCAGTGTCGAGCAGGTCGTCCAGCAAGCTACCCTGGTCAGGGCTCAGTTGCTCGCTACGCTTGGCAAGCTTGTGCCGTTTGTACCAAGCGATTTCGTGTGTGAGCTGCTCAATGATGGTCTGATCACGGTGGATTTTCTTGCCCATCACGTCGACCTGCGTGAGCAACTGCGCGGCCAGTGCGCGCAGCTGGTCAGGTGTCAGTTGGTCGAGATTGGGCGAGGAGTTCATGCTGCTGATTGTGCCAGAGCAGACGCTCTGCGCAGATACACCGATGGGCTAATGGCCGGTGCTACAGCACTGTGATTGCGCCGCCCGCACCGACCCGCTGCCAGGGCAGCCCCAGTACCAACGCCTGAAGTTGCTCGGTGTCGAGTTCAACTTCCGAGCCGTGGCGGATGCCTGGCCAGTGAAACTTGCCCTGGTTCAATCGCCGCGCGGCCAGCCAGATACCCACGCCGTCATGCACCAGGACTTTCATGCGGTTGGCGCGGCGATTTGCGAAGAGATAGGCACAGTGCGGCTTCGCCGCACCGAACACCGCAATCACACGGGCCAACGCGGTTTCAGTGCCCGCGCGCATATCCATGGGTTCGGTGGCGAGCCAGATACTATCGATACGGATCACTGGGCGAGCCCCCGGACAAAGCGGGCGCATCCTTCAGGATCGGAAGCTGGCCATTTCACTGTGATCGATTGCTCGCCCAGCGGTAGCTCGATAATCACAGCTGGTTCAACTGGTCGTTTTGGCGTAACTCTCGCAGGAACGAACGCCGGCAACGCCGCTGGCAGTTGATCTCGATAAAGCGGTAGCCACTTGCGAATGACGTTGGCATTGATGCCGTGGCGGATGGCAACGCTGGAAACGGTCGCACCGGGTTGCAGGCACTCCTGAACAACCTGGGCCTTGAACGGTTTGGGGTAAGAGCTTCGTTGGCGCATGGAAATCCCGGCGATAAGGGCTATCGCGTCCGCTTAAAAATACGCGGACACCATCGCCCTTAATGCTGGAGTTCGGAAGGTGAGTTGGCCGGACGCTTACATCGATTCGCCACTTTTTGAACCAGCAGCTGCTGAAGTCAGCTAGAAATGCATTGCTACTTCAGAGGATCCCTAAGGTAAAGATCGTAGAGTAAGCGGCAATTGCGTAATAACGTAGGCCAGTAACTTTTCCAGGCTTTGCACAAATGGCTCTCTACCGGTGTCGACAACATAGTCCGCCTGCAATGGAGGTTCATAGGGTGCACTGACGCCAGTGAATTCTGCTACCAGACCGGCGCGCGCCTTCTTATATAAACCCTTGGGATCACGTTCTTCGCAGGTTGCGAGATCAGCGGCGATATGAATTTCATAGAAGGCTTGTGCACAGCTTTGTCTAGCACGCTCACGGTCAGCGCGGTAAGGCGAGATTAAGGCTGTGATGCAGATCAGCCCGGCATCGGCGAATAGGGCTGCCATTTCTCCCACGCGGCGGATGTTTTCAGTGCGCTCTTGGGGACTAAACCCAAGGTCAGCATTCAAACCACGCCGTACATTGTCACCGTCAAGCACGTAGCATGAGTAGCCACGCGCCACAAGCGCCTGCTCTAATGCCATCGCCAGGCTAGATTTTCCTGAGGCCGACAGTCCGGTTAGCCACAGTACTGCACCAACATGGCCGTAATGCGCCTGGCGGTCAGTGCTGTCGAGAGAATGGGGAATGGCTATCAGATTACTTGTCATGGCATTTCCATTTTCTGCAAGCTGTGTGCGATGACATTGGCGCTGCCGGCAAGGCGGTACACACAGTCAATCTTCTGAGGGACTCGGTCGTGTCGTGCATGGCAGACGAAGCCTGAGCAGTTGTGGCCAGTATGTAGCCCAGTCGCCTTCATGCGAGAGCTCATCGACAACCTGCACGTGGGCACACGCGCCGACTCTGCTGGCGAAAAGTTGGGCGACACTCAGGGGGACGATTTTATCGTCAGCGCCGCTGAAATGGATCTGCGGAATATGCGCCACCTGAGCGGTAACATTGATTGGGTTCAGCGACTCAGGCATCAGCGAGACTTGATGCCAACGATTGACAGTGTCGTGATCGAGGTTGCCGGCGACCGTGCGCAGCGTGGCAATATCCTGACGCTGCGCCGCGACCAATACTGCGACCGCGGCTCCGCCGGAATAGCCAGTTAGATGTATACGCTGACCGGGCGTACGGGATGCGTAATGGCTGATTGCGGTATCTAGCGCGGCAATGGCCTCTGGCGCAAAACGTTTTCCCGTCCAGTAGGCTGGCTCACAGCGCGGGTTAGCTACCATCGCAGTGAACTGACAGGGGCGGGCCAGATACACCACGTTGGCACTGCCGTCTGCCACGGCCAGCGTCAGCCCTAGTGCGCGTTTTGGAGTGGGGTTGGTAGAGACTTGATAGCGGTTGCGCCAAGCATAGCCGTCGCCTTCGATATAGATGCTAAGTGGTTGATCGGCGCGGGTAATACGCACATAAGCGGTCAGCAAAAACACAGGGGTTGCGACTTGTTCTGGATGTAAACCCGCCGTTTGAGCGAGGGCGTCGGCATGCTGTTGTGGGTTTACAGCACAGCCACCAAAACTGCTCAGAGTTATTGCCAAAGCCAGGCATTGCAGCATGGCAAGAACTCGGTGCATCAGGTTTTGTCCTTCAGTTCTTTCAAGGCCGATGCAACGTTTTGTATGGCGGGTTGCCATTGCCCATAAGCAGGTTGGCGAAACAACCGCATGCCGGGATACCAAGGCGAGTCGTCGCGCTGTAGTAGCCAGCGCCAGCAAGGCACGAAAGGCAGTAACACCCAAGCTGGGCGACCAAGCGCCCCGGCCAGATGGACCGGCGAGGAATCCACTGAAATGAGTGTGTCGATCAAGCTCAGAATGGCAGCGGTATCGTCGAAATCCTGGATTTCGTCGCTCAGTGATAACAGCGACATGCCCGGTGGCGGCGTGACGGCTTGTGCTGCTGCGGGCCCTTTTTGCAGCGCCAAGAAGGTGATGCCCTCCTGCGCCAGCGGCGCAAGATCGGACAGCGCCATTGAACGGCGCTTGTCGTTGCCGTTGGCGGGGTTGCCAGCCCACACCAAGCCTACCAGTGGGTGCGGTAGGTCGGCCAAACGTGCCCGCCATTTTTCCAGTCGCGCGGGATCGGCAAACAGATAGGGCACAGTTCCCGGCAGTTGCTCCAGCTGCAAGCCAAGTGCCGCCGGCAGGCTCATGAGTTCGCAATGGAAGTCGAAGGGCGGCGGCAGAGTGCCTTGCTTCAGCAGCTGATCATGGCCGCTAAGCCCGCGCGCTAGCTGATAACACTCAGGATTCACTTCCAGAATAATCTGTGCGCCGCTTTGCTGGCGTGCGCGCTCCACCAGCCGCAAGAACTGAAAGGTGTCACCAAAACCTTGCTCACTATGAATCAGCAGGGTCTTACCTTCGATTTGCTGCCCTTCCCAGCGAGGCTTTTGGATATGGCGTTCGAGCATGCGGGTGTGCTCAAGCCTGTAGCGGAAGCGGTATTCGCTCCAGCCCCGGGTGAACTCGCCCTGCAGCAACAGCATCTCGGAGAGATCGAAGCGTGTGTCCAAGTCGCCTGGTGTGGCCTGCGCGATCATGTCCAGCACCTGAGTCGCCTCAAGGATTTTGCCCTGCTGGCGGAACGCAACATACAACTGGCGCCACAAGGGAATGGGCCCAGAGCCGGAGGCCATTGCCTGGCACAGCATGGCTTCGGCCTCGGGCCAGCGTTCGGCTTGCAGCAGCAGGTTGACTTGCTGGTGAACGGCTTCGAGATCCATGGTTGCGGGGTTCATGCCTGCTCCATGCCCAGCTCGGCTAATAAAGGGGCCAGGTGGGTTGCGTGCTGGTGCCAGCGGCCTTTGGATGAGGTGTAGATGGGCTGGCGCACCTGAGCCACGCTGGCTGTGCGTATCATGCGGCGGGTTTCGTGGAAGGTTAAGCAGGCGTCGTTCCAGGGCAGATCGATGAAGTCGATCAGCCGCCGCGCCTGGCCTTCAAGGTCGTCCACCACCGCTTCATAGTCAACCTCGATGAACTGATCCGACGGCAGTATTTGGCGCAACTGCGCCATCAGCATCTGATAGTCACGGTAGAACTGGCCCAGCTCATCCAACTGATAAGCGAACAACTGCTCGCCGGCAAAATTCTTGCTGTAGCAAGACAAGCACGTATCAACTGGATCACGGCGGCAATGGATGATGCGCGCGTCGGGCAATAACAGTGGAATCAATCCGGCATAGAGGAAGTTTCCCGGTAGCTTGTCGATCACTCGCAAGGCATCCGGCGCTAAGCGATTGATCTGTCCAAGGTAATCACCGGCGATTTGAGCAAGGTCGTTATTGCTCCAGTTCGCGAGCTCATAGGGGAAGCTGCCAGCACGCATAACTGCCTGACCCAGTGCTTGTAACTCCCCTGCGCCGTAAACGTCGGGATGCGAGGCTAAAATTTGCTCAATCAATGTGGTGCCAGAACGCGGCATGCCGATAATGAAGATCGGTCGTTTCGAGTCCTCGCCAGCGCCCTTGAACCGATCCAACAAGGCTGGGGTAAGCGTTGCGGCAATATCCCGCATCCATGTGCTGGTTTGTGCTGCATCGTAACTGAACGACGCTCGTTTAAACGCATTACCGCGGTGCAGATGGGCAAAGGCACGGTCCGAATCAGTGATGTCCAGATACGCTTTGCCAAGCGAGAAGTGCAGCATCATTTGCTCATGGATTGGAGCTCTAGGTTCGCCCGCCAACGCCGCTTCCATGACTGCAATATCGGGGTCTCCCTCTCGATAGAGTTTGCTGTCGCACCGGGCGGCGATTACCCGATGCGAGCCAGGAAAGCGCGCCAATGCTTGCTCAAAAGCAGCCGTTGCTGCGTCCTTGTCGCCGATTTCCAACAGTAAAGTGGCGCGCGCAACCAAGGCCTCCTCTGCGACCGTACCAGGTAGCTCGGCTGCGCGCAGATACGCTTGCTCGGCCTCTGCATGCTGCCCTAGCGCATGCAATGCGCTGCCCAGAGTCTTGTGTGTATTGGCGCTGTTTGGGGCAATGGTCAAGGCCTGGCGGGTACTGGTGACGGCTTCCTGATAACGCTGACTGGCTACCATCAGTTGGGCTTGCGCCGTGAGCGCGCCGACATGCTGTGGCGAAAACCTAAAGATTGAATTGACCCAGTGCTGGGCCTCGGCATAACGCATGCGCGACAACTCGATCTGCGCCAGGTTTAAGTAGGCATCTGCCAGTTGCGGGTTGATATCGATCGCCCGCTTGGCAGAAGCCACTGCTTCATCAATCTGGCCCAAGTCGTTGAGCAGAACCGCGAGATTGCTGTGCACCACTGCGTAATCTGGGCGCAACGCCAAGGCGCGTTGATAGCTGTGCTTAGCGTTGTTCATATCTCCCAAGAGCTTGTAGGTGTTGGCCAGATTGTTGTGCGCCTCAGCATTGTCCGGCTGCAAGGATGTAACGCAGTTTAGACACTCCAGGCTGGCATCGAATTTCCCGGCTTCTTGCAAGATGATCCCTAGATTGGTCCATGCCGCAACAAATGTTGGTTCTTGCTTTACGGCTCGTCGCGCGGCTTGCTCGGCGTTGACCAACAAACCTTTTTGACGGTAAAGCTCGGCTAGGTTGCTATGAATAGCTGCCGGCGCATCAGGTGACTGGCTGGCTTTACTTATATAGTCGAGCGCCATATCCAGCTTGCCGTAGGCAAGCATCATCATCCCTAAAAGGTTCAGGGCATCAGCTTGTAAGGGGGCCACTTGCAGTATTCGTAAACAGAGCTGTTCTGCCTGCGCCGCCTGGCCTGCATTCCAGTGCGCATTGGCCAGCTCCAAGGCTTGAGCAATCGTCAGTGACTGCGAAGCAGGTGGGTTGTTAGTGCTCAAGATGCGCCCCCAAAATAGAATTCAAATTACCTACAGAGCGGATCATTTGGCCTGCACCTCGAGAGGGTGAAGGCCTTAATGCTGCAATTGCAGACAGGATCCGGATACGCGTGGCCTAGACACGCAGGCTGTCCTTACGCCCTCTGCAATAGAGGCTGCAGCGCTCGGTGAGCGGCTCAGCGCGCGGAGCGGCGTGTGCTTGTTGGCCTATTTCACGTCAGCAACAGCGGCAGGCGTATAGGTTGCTCGAGTCTGGCCGAGAGCCTTGTACGCGCTCGGAGAGTATCTAGATTAGGCCCAATCGCCCAGAGGTTTATCGGCAGGCGCTATTGGTGCCGTGTGGTGCCTGCCTCAGGTATAAAAGGGGCGAAGGCATACCCCCGCACCCAGCCACCTGTGCGGTATGCCGCGGTTGCCGGCTTGGGCACCTCAATCTTAAGTTTTCGAGGTAGCGCGCCAGGCTTATGGCTGGGTCTACAGCGTGAGCGCTGCGATGCGCTGGCTATGTGCCATTTTAGGTTTGTTTGTTAACTAAGTTTCCGGCAAGCTTGCGCGTACACATACCCGTCCGCCAAAATCCATGTCTCATCGAGTGAGGGTCCGGGTTTGGATCTAACGAACTTCTTAATCATGAAAAAAACACAGGCTTCTGGGTGCATAACCAGTAAGCCCTTAATGAGTAGCTCTGCCATCTAGGCCAATAGCTGGTGCAGCTGTTAAAAAATATCAGGAAACCAGGATGTCAAAGAAAATAAAGCCTGTTGCAGTCTCAGCGAGGAAGCGTGACATTCTGAGTTTATCGATAGGGGCAGGGATTTCGTTGCTAACGGCGACGGAGGCCTATGCATGCCTGAACTTTTCTAACAACATAACACTGTTCGGAACGACCGACTGTATAACTTGGTCAGGCGGAAATCTCAGTATAACCAATACTGGAACACTCTCATCAACCGATGTTGCGGCCTTAACGGCCGCTGGCTCAGCAAGTACCTTGGTCAACAATGGCCTGCTTAACGGCTCAGGCGCGCCAGCCCTAGAGAACATTGCAAGCTCACTTACTGTTGTGAATAACGGCAGGATCATCAGTGACACACTTGGAATCAGCAACAACGGCACTATCACATCGCTGAGCAACAATGCCGGAGGAAGCATTTCCGGAACAACGGCGGGCATTCAGAACAATAGCGAGATCACGGCACTTACTAACCACAATGCAATCTCTGGCGGAGTCGGCGTTAGCAATGCTGGACTTATATCGACACTGACAAACACCAGTACGGGCAGCATTAGTGGGGCGATTACTGGCATCAGGAACGCTGGTGTTATCACAAGCCTTACGAATAGCGGGATCATTAGCGGCACCTCGTATGGCGTCCAGTCCGATAACCTCAGTAGCATTACATCGTTTGAGAACACCAGTACTGGCACCATTGAAGGTGGCACTGCGATCCTGGTGGGAAACCTGACCCCCTCCGGTACGATAAACGTTAACACCTTGACCAATGCTGGCCGCATTACAGGAACGACCAACGTCGGTGTTGGCACCGCTTCTAATAGCACCATAGGCAGCCTGATCAATACCGGCACCATCACTGGACATTTAGGTGGTATCGGCAACGCCGGTACTATGAGTGAGGTGGTTAACAGCGGAACCATATCCAGCGGCGGGTATGCGATTTATAACGCGAGCAGCGGCACCATTGGCCCGATTACCAACAGTGGTTTGATTGCTGGCGCGATTTATAACGGCAGTACCAGAAATTTAACCATCAATGGTGGCAGTGGCTCGACATTCGGTATTCTGACCAATGCTAGCGGCAATATTGACAGCGCCAGTATCGGGTCTATCTCCAGTGGCATGGCTAGCCTGCACTTCAATTCCGGTAATTTGCTGCTCAATAACAACATCAATGTTGGCCTCAATACTGTCAGCAATACCGGTGCGACGCTGCAAGTCAATAATCAGATCAATATCATAGGCAATTACGATCAGGCGGCACCGGCAACATTGTTGATCGGCGTTGGCGACTCGGCTGTGAGTAACGGGGTTACTGCTGATACCGGCTACGGCCGTCTGGTTGTGAGTGGTGCAGCAACCATTGCGAGCGGTTCGAGCGTCTCGCTCACGGCCCTCAATAGCTACGGTTTTGCTGTCGGGCAGCGCTATGTGGTGGTGCAGGCCGCTACCAACGGTACAAACTACAACGCCTCTGATTTGCTCTATTCGGCGTCCGGCTATAGCGGCATCGTTACAGGCAGCACGCTGGTCCACGGCGGCACCAGCAATCTGCTGCTGACGCTTGAGTCAGGCGGTAGCTCTTCGCCATTAATTCAGGCGACCACGCCGAACGCCGTCTCGGCGATTTCCGGACTGTTCAACTACACCGGCACCGACGCCAGCCTGCTCAACGTGTTCAACGCGTCTGCAGCGCTCGGCTCGACTGCCGAAGCCAACCGCGCCGGTGCGCAGTTAAGCCCGGCCTGGAGCGCCACGGTAGTGAGCCATGCGTCAGCGGCACCCACTACGACGGTACTCAATGTGGCCAGCTCTCGGATGGATGACTTGCGTATTGCGCAGGTGCAAGGGGGCAGCGGTGTGGCTACCGGCGAGAGTGGTAGCGGTGCTGCGTTGTGGGGCCAGGCATTCGGGGGTAAAGCCTCGCAGGACCAGCATGACGGCATCTCCGGCTACAGCACCGACTACAACGGCCTGCTGTTCGGCAGTGACCACCAGATCAATGATGCGTGGCGTGTCGGTGGCCTGATCAGTTATGCCAATACGTCTGTCGACGGCAGGGATGACAACGCGGGCAGCTCGGTCAACGTGAAGTCCTATGGCCTGATTCCCTATGCCAGCTACACGGCCGACGACTGGTATCTGAATCTATCGGGCGGTGTGGTACAGCATAAATACGACACCAGACGTTTGATTAACTTCACCGGGGTCAATGGCGTCGCCAATGGCAATTACGACGGCTTGCAATCGGTGTTGTCGACGCAGGTCGGTTATCCGATCCGCCTGGATGAGCAAACCGTGCTGACGCCGATTGCCGGCCTCAATTACAGCAGGCTCAAGCAGGATGGCTATACCGAAAGCGGTGGCGCGGGTGCTGCGCTGTCAGTGGAATCAAGCAAGAGCTATTCATTGACCAGCGACCTGGGGGCTAAGCTGGAACGGTCGTTTGACACATCCTATGGCCGTATAGAACCGTCTGTGCAACTGACTTGGCGTCATGAGCACAGGGATACGCGACTGCGTTCAGTTGCCAATTACGCAATCGACACCAGCGGCAGCACCAGCTTTACGACGCGCAGTTCAGCCCCAAACAGCGATACGGGCATCATGGCACTGGCGACAACCCTCACGAGCAAGGACAACCTTTCAGTTGCCGCGCGATACAGCGTCGAGGCGGCGTCTGGTTACACCTTGCAGACGGCGGAGTTGCGCTTGCGTTATCAGTTCTAAATGCTCAGTTCCGGCATTTGACCGGGACTGGCCAATCCTCAAGCCTGCAGACTCGGGTATCCCCTGTTTGCAGATTGACTTGTAAAGTTCCAGAGTGTTGAGGCAAAAAGAAATTAGTACGACGGAAATGCTCTGCAGGCCGCACTCTGGACTACCCTGTTCTGGTAGACATCCTTGGCCTATGGCGTCTAAGTGGGTGTCGAAAATCATTAGATCACTACAGCTGTGTCTTCATTGGTCAGACGATTACTTGCTTCGAAAACAGATCGACCACCACTGCCAGATACAGCCAGCCTTCATATGTTCGGATATAGGTGATGTCCGTAACCCAGACCGTGCTCGGTGACATTGAATCGACGCTCAAGATGATTCGGTGAGGCAACTGGAGGCTTGCCGCCATAACGGCCCTGCCGACGCCGATATCCAGTCTGCGAGCGCACTCCTTCTTGGCACATTAATCGAGCAGCGCGATGCCTGCCGCACTGTTCTCCAAGCTCGCGCAGGTCGTCATGGTTTTTGAATCGCCTCCAGTTTTGTAGACACATCCGAGCGGCTGCTTCTGGCCGATTCTGTTGAAAAAGTAG
>NZ_PJLX01000028.1:0-9538 GCF_002843095.1 Pseudomonas sp. YY-1
CGGTGTCCTAGGCCACTAGACGAAGGGGACGCAAGACCCTAATCGCGAACCGATTCGCATCGATTCTGGCACTCCCGAAGGAGCCGAGATTGGTGGAGCTAAACGGGATCGAACCGTTGACCTCTTGCATGCCATGCAAGCGCTCTCCCAGCTGAGCTATAGCCCCATCTCGAGGACGGGGCGCATGTTAAGAGCGCCCCGATTGGCTGTCAACAACATTTTTCCGGCCAGCCCAAAGTTTTTGCCAATAGAACAATTACTTAGGGCCATTTCCTGCGGGGCGGAGCTGACACTCGCGAAACGCAGCATCGCCCCACTAGGAGCCGTGCCCTGCGGCAAATCGAAAGAACACTGAAAGCTAAAAGCTTCGCCCCGGGGCGGGGCTCCTACACAAGACCGCAGCACACCGCCTCCCTGTAGGAGCCGCGCCTCGCGGCGAATCGTTCGAGCAAACACCGTAAAACCAAGAGCTTCGCCCTGGGGTGAGGACTCCAGGAGCCTACCGTCAGGCGATGCTCGCCAGCAGTTTCTCCCACTCCTTGGCCTCTTTCTTCGAGGTGCCGCCGAGCAGCTCAAGCGCCTGGCGCAGACGGAAGCGAGTCAGGTCCGGGCCGAGGATTTCCATGGCATCGAGCACCGATACCGAGCTGGCCTGACCGGTGATCGCCGCGAACATCAGCGGCATGGCGTCACGCAGCTTCAGCTCCAGATGCTCGACCACCGCCTGAATGCAGCCGGTGATGCGATCCTTTTCCCACTGGCGCAGCGACTCGAGCTTCCACAGGATCAACTGCATCAGCTGGCGCACCTGATCAGGCGACAGCTTCTTGTGCTCGAACAGCTTGACATCCAGATTCAGACCACCAGAGAAGAAAAAGCCGGCCAGCGGCGCGATCTGGCTGAAGGTCTCCACCCGGCCCTGCACGTGCGGCGCGATCTTCATCAGGTATTCGGGGTTCAGGGCCCACTTCTGCACTTCGGCGGCGAAGGTTTCCACCGGCAGTTCACGCAGCCACTGGCCGTTGAGCCAGGACAGCTTCTCCAGATCGAAGATCGGCCCGCCCAGCGACACGCGGTTGATGTCGAAGTGCTCGATCATCTCGGCCAGGGAGAACTTCTCGCGCTCGTCCGGCATCGACCAGCCCATGCGCCCCAGGTAGTTGAGCATGGCCTGCGGCAGGTAACCCATACGCTCGTAGAAGGTGATGCTGGTGGGGTTCTTGCGCTTGGACAGCTTGCTCTTGTCCGGATTGCGCAGCAGCGGCATGTAGCACAGCGCCGGCTGTTCCCAACCGAAGTATTCGTACAGCTTGATCAGCTTGGGCGCGGACGGCAGCCATTCCTCGCCACGCAGCACGTGGGTGATGCCCATCAGATGATCGTCGACCACGTTGGCCAGGAAGTAGGTCGGCAGGCCATCGGCCTTCATCAGCACCTGCATATCCATGCGATCCCACGGGATCTCGACATCGCCACGAAGCATGTCCGGCACAGTGCAGACACCCTCGCTCGGCACCTTCATGCGCACCACGTGCGATTCGCCCGCGGCGATGCGGCGCTGCGCCTCGGCCGGTTCCAGGTGCATGCAGTGGCCGTCGTAACGCGGGGTTTCTTTGTTGGCCATCTGCTGCGCGCGCACTTCATCGAGGCGCTCGGCGGAGCAAAAGCACGGGAAGGCATGGCCTTTGCCGACCAACTCATCGGAGTACTTCTTGTAGATCTCGCCACGCTCGCTCTGCCGATACGGGCCGTGCGGGCCGCCTACATCCGGGCCCTCGTCCCATTCGATACCCAGCCAGCGCAGCGCGTCGAAAATCTGCTGTTCGGACTCACGCGTGGAACGAACCTGGTCGGTGTCCTCGATGCGCAGGATGAACTGGCCACCGTGCTGACGAGCGAAGCACAGGTTGAACAGCGCGATATAGGCGGTGCCGACATGGGGGTCGCCAGTTGGCGATGGCGCGATACGGGTACGGACGGTGGTCATGAATGCTCTCGGAAGGAAGACACGAGGGTTGAATCAAGCGGACGATGTTAGCAGGCCGGCGGCACCTGGCTCCAGCAACCCGCCACGAGTGATGGGCAAGCTGGCGATCAGGAAGTCGAGGAAGGTCTTGACCTTCATCGCCTGGAAGCGTCGTGACGGATAGATCGCGTAGACCTCCCCCACCGGCAGACGCGCCTCGGGCAGCAGCTCGACAAGGCGCCCGCTGCGCACCGCCTCCTCACTGATCATCACCGGCAGCCCGCAAATCCCTGCACCTGCCAGCGTTGCCTCACGGGCGAAGGTGATGTTGTTGCAGGTCATCACTCGCTGACACGGCAGATGCTCGCCCAGCAGCGGCCAGTAGCGCGGTGCATCGTGCTGCAGGAGAATCGCCCGATGCCCCTCCAGCTCGGCAACGCTGCGCGGCGTACCGTGCGCTGCGAGGTAAGCAGGACTGGCGCATAGGCGGCGGCCGCTTTCGAACAGCTTGCGCGCGATCAGCGTGGAATCCTGCGGCTGGCCGACCTGGATAGAGATATCCACGCCCTCCTCCAGCGGATCGACCGAGCGTGAGGTCAGCTCCACCTCTGCGTCGATCTGCGGGTACTGACGCATGAACTCGCCCAGCACTCGCCCGAGAAAAAGCTGGCCGAACTCGGTAGGTGAGGTGATCCGCAACAGCCCTGACGGCTCCCTCTGAAGCTGCATCACCGCCTGCTCGGCCTCGGCGAAGTCGAGCATGATTTGCCGGCAACGCTCGTAGTAAGCCTGGCCCACCTCGGTCAGGCGCAACTTGCGCGTGGTGCGATTGAGCAGACGCACGCCCAGGCGCTCTTCGAGCAACGCAATGCGACGGCTCACCGTCGACTTCTGCATTCCCAGGCTGGTTGCCGCCTGCGTGAAGCTGTGGCACTCCACTACCCGGGTGAATATCAAAGCATCATCGAGCCCCATGATTGTTCCTCATACGCAACAAAGCATGCCAAGCCGAGAGTCTACTAGCGAAAAGGGAACGCTGTTAAATTTACTTACACTTCCATGACGCACCCTGAGCCTCAAGCATGCCTGCCAAACTGCAACGTCGCCTCCTCGTCTTCGTGATCCTCCTGGTGTTGATCGCCGGTGCCCTGCTCGCCCACTGGCTGCTGGTCGGTCGCTACCACGAGAGCACGGACAATGCGTACGTGCAGGGTGAGATCACTCGCCTCTCCAGCCAACTGAACGCACGGATCGAAAAGGTACTGGTGCGTGACAACCAGCATGTCGAAGCCGGCCAGCTTCTGGCAGTGCTGGAAGACGCCGATTTCCGCCTGGCCCGTCAACGCGCCCTTGCCGCCTTGGAAACCCATCAGGCCGAACGCACCCAGGCGCAGAGCAAGCTCGACCAGCAGGCCAGCCTGATTGCCGCCAGCCAGGCCGACGTATCAGCCAGCCAGGCGACCCTTGATCGCTCCAAGCTCGATCTCGGCCGCGCCCAGACCCTGCGCAAGCCGGGTTATGTCTCCGAAGAACGCGTCACCACCCTGGCTGCCGACAACCGCGTGGCCCGCTCCCAAGTGGCCAAAGCTCAGGCCGATTTGCAGGCGCAGCGCCAGCAGGTAGCCAGCCTGGAAGCCGAGCTGAAACGCCTGGACGCGCTGATCCTTTCCGCGCAGGCCGACCTGGAACAAGCCGACCTCAATCTCTCGCGCACGCAGATTCACGCGCCGATCAGCGGCATGGTCGGCCAGCGCTCGGCGCGCGAGGGCCAGGTGGTGCAAAGCGGCACCTATCTACTGTCGCTGGTGCCGGATCAGGACATCTGGATCCAGGCCAACTTCAAGGAAACCCAGATCGGCCGCATGCGCCCAGGGCAGAAAGCCGAACTGTTGTTCGACAGCTACCCGGACACGCCCATCGAAGGCCGCATCGACAGCCTGTTCGCCGCCTCCGGCGCGCAGTTCAGCCTGCTGCCACCAGACAACGCCACCGGCAACTTCACCAAGGTGGTGCAGCGCATTCCGGTCAAGCTGACCTTCGCTGCTGACAACCCGTTGCGCGGGCTGATCCGCCCCGGCATGTCGGTAGAGGTCACCGTGGATCTGCGCAGCGACGACAGCCATGGCGGGTGATGCACTGGTCCGCCCCACAGCGGAACCCAGCCGCCGCGACTGGATCGCGGTGATGAGCACCATGCTCGGCGCTTTCATGGCGGTGCTGGATATCCAGATCACCAACTCCTCGCTCAAGGACATCCAAGGCGCGCTGTCCGCCACGCTTGAGGAAGGCTCGTGGATTTCCACGTCCTATCTGGTAGCCGAGATCATCATGATCCCGCTCACCGCCTGGCTGGTGCAGCTGCTCTCGGCGCGGCGCCTGGCTGTGTGGGTGTCAGTGGGCTTTCTGATCGCCTCGCTGCTGTGCTCCCTGGCCTGGAGCCTGGAGAGCATGATCGTGTTCCGCGCCCTGCAGGGGTTCACTGGCGGCGCACTGATCCCGCTGGCGTTCACCATGACACTGATCAAGCTCCCCGAGCACCACCGCGCCAAGGGCATGGCCCTGTTCGCCATTACCGCCACCTTCGCCCCCTCCATCGGCCCGACGCTGGGCGGCTGGCTGACCGAGAATTGGGGTTGGGAATACATCTTCTACATCAATGTGCCGCCCGGCCTGATCATGATCGCCGGCCTGCTCTACGGCCTGGAAAAGAAGGCGCCGCACTGGGAGCTGCTGAAGACCACCGACTACGCTGGCATCGTCACCCTCGGCCTGGGCCTGGGTTGCCTGCAGGTCTTTCTCGAGGAAGGCCATCGCAAGGACTGGCTGGAGTCGAGCCTGATCCAGGGCCTGGGCAGCATCGCTGCGATCAGCCTGGTGCTGTTCGTCATCCTCCAACTGTCCAGACCCAACCCGCTGATCAACCTTGGTGTCTTGCGGGAACGCAATTTCGGCCTGGCCAGTATTTCCAGCCTGGGGCTCGGTGTCGGGCTATATGGATCGATCTATGTACTGCCGCTGTATCTGGCGCAGATCCAGGGCTACAACGCCTTGCAGATCGGCGAAGTGATCATGTGGATGGGCGTGCCGCAGCTGTTTCTGATCCCGCTGGTGCCCAAGTTGATGAAGATCATCTCGCCGAAATGGCTGTGCGCCCTGGGCTTCGCCCTGTTCGGCGCGGCGAGTTTCTTCTCCGGCGTGCTCAACCCGGACTTCGCAGGCGAGCAGTTCCAGCACATCCAGATCGTCCGCGCACTTGGCCAGCCGCTGGTAATGGTCACGGTTTCGCTGATCGCCACCGCCTACATCCTGCCGCAGGATGCCGGCTCGGCCTCCAGCCTGTTCAACATCCTGCGCAACCTTGGCGGAGCCATCGGCATCGCCCTGCTCGCCACCCTGCTGGATGCCCGCGCCAAGGTCTATTTCGACTACCTGCGCGAGTCCATCGTGCCGACCAACCCGCAGGTCGAAGAACGCCTGCACCTGCTGACGCAGACATTGGGCAGCGAACAGGCAGCGCTGGCCAAGCTCAGCCAGATCGTGCATGAGCAAGCGATCATCATGGCCTACAACGACGCCTTCCACTTCATCGGCATCGCCCTGGGCGTGAGCATGCTGGCGATCCTGCTGACACGAAAGCTGCCGCAGAACATGGCGGGCGGTGGCGCAGCTCACTGACCCTACTGTGTGGGAGCCGCGCCCCGCGGCGAATCGAGAGAACACCGTAAAACCAAAAGCTTCGCCCCGGGGCGGGGCTCCTACAGAGGCAACCCCGCGCCACGCGGCAACATCAAACCTGCAACAACCGATCCCTCAGCTTCTGAATCTCATCACGTAACTGCGCGGCGGCCTCGAACTCCAGATCGCGCGCCAGGGCGTACATCTTCTCCTCCAGCTGTCGAATACGCTTGGTGATCTCGCTCGGCGAGCGCAGCTCGTTCTCGTAGCGTGCGCTCTCCTCCGCCGCCTTGGCCATGCCCTTGCGCTTGTTGCTTCGAGCCCCCGGCACCACGGCGCCTTCGAGGATGTCCTTGACGTCCTTCTGCACGCCCTTGGGCACGATGCCATTGGCCTCGTTGAAGGCGATCTGCTTGGCACGACGCCGCTCGGTCTCGCCGATGGCACGCTGCATCGAGCCGGTCATGTTATCGGCGTAAAGAATCGCTCTGCCATTGAGGTTGCGCGCCGCACGGCCGATGGTCTGGATCAGCGAGCGCTCGCTGCGCAGGAAGCCTTCCTTGTCCGCATCGAGGATCGCTACCAGCGACACCTCGGGCATGTCCAAGCCCTCACGCAGCAGGTTGATACCCACCAGCACGTCGAAGGCGCCGAGACGCAGATCACGAATGATCTCCACCCGCTCAACGGTATCGATGTCCGAGTGCAGGTAACGCACCTTGACGTCGTGATCACCCAGGTAATCGGTCAAGTCCTCCGCCATGCGCTTGGTCAGCGTGGTGACCAGCACACGATCGCCCGCCGCCACGCGCAAACGGATCTCCGAGAGCAGATCATCGACCTGAGTGCGCGCCGGGCGCACCTCGATCTGCGGGTCGACCAGGCCTGTCGGTCGCACCAACTGCTCCACCACACGCCCGGCATGCTCGCCCTCGTAAGGCCCAGGCGTGGCGGAAACGAAGATGGTCTGCGGGCTGGCCGCCTCCCACTCCTCGAAACGCATCGGTCGGTTATCCAGTGCAGAGGGTAGGCGGAAGCCGTATTCCACCAGGGTTTCCTTGCGCGAGCGGTCGCCCTTGTACATCGCGCCGACCTGCGGCACCGAGACGTGGGACTCATCGATCACCAGCAGCGCTTCATCAGGCAGGTAGTCATAAAGGGTGGGCGGCGGCGCGCCAGCCGGGCGACCCGAGAGGTAGCGTGAGTAGTTCTCGATGCCGTTGCAGTAGCCCAACTCGAGAATCATCTCCAGATCGAAGCGCGTACGCTGCTCCAGGCGCTGCGCCTCCACCAGCTTGTTCGCCCCGCGCAGGTACTCCAGGCGCTGCTGCAGCTCGACCTTGATGTGCTCAACCGCCTCCAGCAAGGTTTCACGCGGGGTGACGTAGTGGCTCTTGGGGTAGAAGGTGAAACGCGGCAGCTTCTGAATCACCTCACCGGTCAACGGATCGAAAGCGCTGATGCTCTCCACTTCGTCATCGAACAGCTCGACGCGAATGGCTTCGAGATCCGACTCCGCCGGAAAGACGTCGATCACATCGCCGCGCACGCGGAAAGTCGCACGGGCGAAGTCCATGTCGTTACGCGTGTACTGCAGCTCGGCCAGTCGGCGCAGCAGCGCACGCTGGTCCATCTTGTCGCCGCGATCGAGGTGCAGCACCATTTTCAGGTACTCCTCGGGGCTGCCCAAGCCGTAGATCGAGGACACGGTGCAGACCACGATCACGTCCTTGCGCTCGATCAGCGCCTTGGTCGCCGACAAACGCATCTGCTCGATATGGTCGTTGATCGAGGCATCCTTCTCGATGAAGGTGTCCGACGACGGCACATAGGCTTCCGGCTGGTAGTAGTCGTAGTAGGAGACGAAATACTCCACCGCGTTGTTCGGGAAGAACGCCTTAAACTCGCCGTAGAGCTGCGCGGCCAGGGTCTTGTTCGGCGCCAGGACCAGGGTCGGGCGCTGCACCTGAGCAATCACGTTGGCGATGGAAAAAGTCTTGCCCGAGCCGGTTACACCCAGCAGGGTCTGGTGCGACAGACCGGCCTCCAGCCCCTCGACCATCTGCCGGATCGCCTCGGGCTGATCGCCGGCAGGTTTGAAGCGGGTCACCAACTGAAACTCGGACATGCAGTACCTCGACAAATGGCTGTGACGCATCCTTTCGGACGGCGTCAAAAGCCATTAATTGCGGGGCGAGTTGGCAATAGTTCCAGGTAGAGTCGAATTACCTGGCAAAAGGCCTTAATTCAGGGCTTTGCGCTGTCGCCCCCTGGATTCAGGGTCGTTATACTAACGCCCTGTTTACGCGCCCCCTAGCGCTTTTGTCGGGGACGCCTGGCCACCCACCCCTCACTCGAGTTGCCGCACCCATCATGAGTCTCTTCTCTGCCGTCGAAATGGCTCCGCGCGATCCCATCCTGGGCCTCAACGAAGCATTCAACGCCGACACCCGCACCACCAAGGTCAACCTTGGCGTGGGCGTCTACTACAACGAGGAGGGGCGAATTCCGCTGCTGCGCGCCGTCGCAGAAGCCGAAAAGGCACGTATCGAGGCCCACGCTCCGCGTGGCTACCTGCCGATCGAAGGCATCGCCGCCTATGACAAGGCCGTGCAGGAACTGCTGTTCGGCAAGGGCGCTGCGCTGATCGAAGCTGGCCGCGTGATCACCACGCAAGCTCTGGGCGGTACCGGCGCACTGAAGATCGGTGCCGACTTCCTCAAGCGCCTGCTGCCGGACGCCACCGTCGCCATCAGCGACCCGAGCTGGGAGAACCACCGCGCCCTGTTCGAATCCGCCGG
The DNA here is from genome assembly GCF_002843095.1 of Pseudomonas sp. YY-1. Taxonomy (NCBI): domain Bacteria; kingdom Pseudomonadati; phylum Pseudomonadota; class Gammaproteobacteria; order Pseudomonadales; family Pseudomonadaceae; genus Pseudomonas; species Pseudomonas sp. YY-1. The sequence continues at coordinate 8,443 of NZ_PJLX01000028.1, forward strand.
TTTCCCGGTACAGAACTACCGCTACTACGACCCGTTCAGCAACGGCGTGAACCGCGGCGGCATGCTCGAAGACCTACGTAACCTGCCGGCCCGTTCCATCGTCGTGCTGCACGCCTGCTGCCACAACCCGACCGGCGTCGACCTGCAATTGGAAGACTGGAAGGCCGTACTGGAAGTGCTGCGCGAGCGTGAGCACGTGCCCTTCCTCGACATCGCCTACCAAGGCTTCGGTGACGGCATCGACCAGGACGCCGAAGCCGTGCGCCTGTTCGCCGAGTCAGGCCTGGAGTTCTTCGTCTCCAGCTCGTTCTCCAAATCGTTCTCGCTCTATGGCGAGCGCGTCGGCGCCCTGTCGCTGGTCACCAGCAGCCGTGAAGAGTCCACCCGCGTGCTGTCGCAACTCAAGCGCGTGATCCGCACCAACTACTCCAACCCGCCGACCCACGGCGCCACCGTGGTCGCCAGCGTGCTCAACAGCCCGGAACTGCGCGCCATGTGGGAAGCCGAGCTGGGCGAAATGCGTGACCGCATCCGCAGCATGCGCCTGGCCATGGTCGAGCAGCTGGCCGCACTGGGCGCCAAGCGCGACTTCGGTTTCGTTGCCGAACAGCGCGGCATGTTCTCCTACTCCGGCCTCACCGTAGAGCAAGTGGAACGCCTGAAGGAAGAGTTCGGCATCTACGCCGTCGGCACCGGCCGCATCTGCGTCGCCGCGCTGAACAAAGGCAACCTGGACAGCGTCACCCGCGCCATCCACGCCGTACTGTAAGCCCTCGCGGCATACAAAAAACGCCGGCCCTCAAGCCGGCGTTTTTGTATGCATCAAATGACTGTAGGAGCGGCGCCCCGCCGCGAATCGTTCGACAGAGCACCGCAACAGCCAAAGCTTCACCCCGACACAGACACCGCCTGGCCTGTGGGAGGGGCTTCAGCCGCGATCTGCCGCTGCTGTCGCGGCTAAAGCCCCTCCCACGAGAGCAATACTGATCACTCCAACTCAAAGTGCACTCGCAGCCAGAGCAAAGTGTTGACTTCTCTTTTTTAATCAGTAACATACGCGCCGTTGTTCCGCGATAGCTCAGTCGGTAGAGCAAAT
>NZ_PJLX01000029.1:0-5727 GCF_002843095.1 Pseudomonas sp. YY-1
AGAAGAAACCCCAGACCGCTTTCGCGATCTGGGGTTTCGTATAGGAGCTTGACGATGACCTACTCTCACATGGTGAAGCACCACACTACCATCGGCGATGCGTCGTTTCACTACTGAGTTCGGGATGGGATCAGGTGGTTCCAACGCTCTATGGTCGTCAAGCAATTCGGTTGGGATGTCGTCGTGAGACGCTATCCCTTGGATACGTGATAGATCATTTGTAGTTCTTGCAAATTTTCGGCTTTCTGTCGATTTCACCATCGACACCCTCTGCACGAGGGCAGATTGTTTGGGTGTTATATGGTCAAGCCTCACGGGCAATTAGTATTGGTTAGCTCAACGCCTCACAGCGCTTACACACCCAACCTATCAACGTCGTAGTCTTCGACGGCCCTTTAGGGAGCTCAAGGCTCCAGTGAGATCTCATCTTGAGGCAAGTTTCCCGCTTAGATGCTTTCAGCGGTTATCTTTTCCGAACATAGCTACCCGGCAATGCCACTGGCGTGACAACCGGAACACCAGAGGTTCGTCCAACCCGGTCCTCTCGTACTAAGGTCAGCCCCTCTCAAATCTCAAACGTCCACGGCAGATAGGGACCGAACTGTCTCACGACGTTCTAAACCCAGCTCGCGTACCACTTTAAATGGCGAACAGCCATACCCTTGGGACCGGCTTCAGCCCCAGGATGTGATGAGCCGACATCGAGGTGCCAAACACCGCCGTCGATATGAACTCTTGGGCGGTATCAGCCTGTTATCCCCGGAGTACCTTTTATCCGTTGAGCGATGGCCCTTCCATACAGAACCACCGGATCACTAAGACCTACTTTCGTACCTGCTCGACGTGTCTGTCTCGCAGTCAAGCGCGCTTTTGCCTTTATACTCTACGACCGATTTCCGACCGGTCTGAGCGCACCTTCGTACTCCTCCGTTACTCTTTGGGAGGAGACCGCCCCAGTCAAACTACCCACCATACACTGTCCTCGATCCGGATAACGGACCAGAGTTAGAACCTCAAGGTTGCCAGGGTGGTATTTCAAGGATGGCTCCATGAGAACTGGCGTCCCCACTTCAAAGCCTCCCACCTATCCTACACAAGCAAGCTCAAAGTCCAGTGCAAAGCTATAGTAAAGGTTCACGGGGTCTTTCCGTCTAGCCGCGGATACACTGCATCTTCACAGCGATTTCAATTTCACTGAGTCTCGGGTGGAGACAGCGCCGCCATCGTTACGCCATTCGTGCAGGTCGGAACTTACCCGACAAGGAATTTCGCTACCTTAGGACCGTTATAGTTACGGCCGCCGTTTACCGGGGCTTCGATCAAGAGCTTCGCTTGCGCTAACCCCATCAATTAACCTTCCGGCACCGGGCAGGCGTCACACCCTATACGTCCACTTTCGTGTTTGCAGAGTGCTGTGTTTTTAATAAACAGTCGCAGCGGCCTGGTATCTTCGACCGGCATGGGCTTACGTAGTAAATACTTCACCCTCACCGGCGCACCTTCTCCCGAAGTTACGGTGCCATTTTGCCTAGTTCCTTCACCCGAGTTCTCTCAAGCGCCTTGGTATTCTCTACCTAACCACCTGTGTCGGTTTGGGGTACGGTTCCTAGTTACCTGAAGCTTAGAAGCTTTTCCTGGAAGCATGGCATCAACCACTTCGCATTCTAAAAGAACGCTCGTCATCAGTTCTCGGCCTTGATCTCCCGGATTTACCTAAGAAACCAGCCTACAACCTTAAACACGGACAACCAACGCCGTGCTGGCCTAGCCTTCTCCGTCCCTCCATCGCAGTAACTAGAAGTACGGGAATATTAACCCGTTTCCCATCGACTACGCATTTCTGCCTCGCCTTAGGGGCCGACTAACCCTGCGTCGATTAACGTTGCGCAGGAAACCTTGGTCTTTCGGCGTGCGAGTTTTTCACTCGCATTGTCGTTACTCATGTCAGCATTCGCACTTCTGATACCTCCAGCAAGCTTCTCAACTCACCTTCACAGGCTTACAGAACGCTCCTCTACCGCTCATCCAAAGGATGAACCCGTAGCTTCGGTGTATGGTTTGAGCCCCGTTACATCTTCCGCGCAGGCCGACTCGACTAGTGAGCTATTACGCTTTCTTTAAAGGATGGCTGCTTCTAAGCCAACCTCCTAGCTGTCTAAGCCTTCCCACATCGTTTCCCACTTAACCATAACTTTGGGACCTTAGCTGACGGTCTGGGTTGTTTCCCTTTTCACGACGGACGTTAGCACCCGCCGTGTGTCTCCCGTGCTGACACTTGCTGGTATTCGGAGTTTGCATCGGTTTGGTAAGTCGGGATGACCCCCTAGCCGAAACAGTGCTCTACCCCCAGCAGTGATACACGAGGCGCTACCTAAATAGCTTTCGAGGAGAACCAGCTATCTCCGAGCTTGATTAGCCTTTCACTCCGATCCACAGGTCATCCGCTAACTTTTCAACGGTAGTCGGTTCGGTCCTCCAGTCAGTGTTACCTAACCTTCAACCTGCCCATGGATAGATCGCCCGGTTTCGGGTCTATACCCAGCGACTAAAGCGCCCTATTAAGACTCGCTTTCGCTACGCCTCCCCTATTCGGTTAAGCTCGCCACTGAATATAAGTCGCTGACCCATTATACAAAAGGTACGCAGTCACCCAACAAAGTAGGCTCCCACTGCTTGTACGCATACGGTTTCAGGTTCTATTTCACTCCCCTCTCCGGGGTTCTTTTCGCCTTTCCCTCACGGTACTGGTTCACTATCGGTCAGTCAGTAGTATTTAGCCTTGGAGGATGGTCCCCCCATGTTCAGACAAGGTTTCTCGTGCCCCGTCCTACTCGATTTCATTGATAAGAGCGTTTCGTGTACGGGGCTATCACCCACTACGGCGGCACTTTCCAGAGCCTTCCACTACACTCAAATCAACTTAAGGGCTAGTCCCCGTTCGCTCGCCACTACTTAGGGAATCTCGGTTGATTTCTTTTCCTCAGGGTACTTAGATGTTTCAGTTCCCCTGGTTCGCCTCTTGCACCTATGGATTCAGTACAAGATACCCGGCTTATGCCGGGTGGGTTCCCCCATTCAGAGATCTCTGGATCACAGTCTGTTTGCCGACTCCCCAAAGCTTTTCGCAGGCTACCACGTCTTTCATCGCCTCTGACTGCCAAGGCATCCACCGTATGCGCTTCTTCACTTGACCATATAACCCCAAGCAATCTGGTTATTGTCTCAATCGTGAAGACGACATTCGCCGAAAATTTGCGTCTTGAGAACTACAAATTTTACCTTGACCAGATCAATTGCCAGTGAAAGCAATTAATCAGTCACTTCTATCACATATCCAAATTTTTAAAGAACGATATTCGTACCGGTCAAAAGACCAGAAATCAGCACTCGCCAGGTCTACCCTGAAGCGCTCATTTCTGAACTCTTTCTCTTCTCACCGTAACCGCGTAGAGAGTGGTGGAGCCAAGCGGGATCGAACCGCTGACCTCCTGCGTGCAAGGCAGGCGCTCTCCCAGCTGAGCTATGGCCCCGTATTCTTCTGCACCAAGCAATTGGTAGGTCTGGGCAGATTTGAACTGCCGACCTCACCCTTATCAGGGGTGCGCTCTAACCAACTGAGCTACAGACCTATAACAGGGTCGCGTTACAGCATCGTCTTCGACTATGAATCAAGCAATTCGTGTGGGAACTTATGAAGAAGCTGATGTCTTCGATTAAGGAGGTGATCCAGCCGCAGGTTCCCCTACGGCTACCTTGTTACGACTTCACCCCAGTCATGAATCACTCCGTGGTAACCGTCCCCCCGAAGGTTAGACTAGCTACTTCTGGAGCAACCCACTCCCATGGTGTGACGGGCGGTGTGTACAAGGCCCGGGAACGTATTCACCGTGACATTCTGATTCACGATTACTAGCGATTCCGACTTCACGCAGTCGAGTTGCAGACTGCGATCCGGACTACGATCGGTTTTATGGGATTAGCTCCACCTCGCGGCTTGGCAACCCTTTGTACCGACCATTGTAGCACGTGTGTAGCCCTGGCCGTAAGGGCCATGATGACTTGACGTCATCCCCACCTTCCTCCGGTTTGTCACCGGCAGTCTCCTTAGAGTGCCCACCATAACGTGCTGGTAACTAAGGACAAGGGTTGCGCTCGTTACGGGACTTAACCCAACATCTCACGACACGAGCTGACGACAGCCATGCAGCACCTGTGTCTGAGTTCCCGAAGGCACCAATCCATCTCTGGAAAGTTCTCAGCATGTCAAGGCCAGGTAAGGTTCTTCGCGTTGCTTCGAATTAAACCACATGCTCCACCGCTTGTGCGGGCCCCCGTCAATTCATTTGAGTTTTAACCTTGCGGCCGTACTCCCCAGGCGGTCAACTTAATGCGTTAGCTGCGCCACTAAGTTCTCAAGGAACCCAACGGCTAGTTGACATCGTTTACGGCGTGGACTACCAGGGTATCTAATCCTGTTTGCTCCCCACGCTTTCGCACCTCAGTGTCAGTATCAGTCCAGGTGGTCGCCTTCGCCACTGGTGTTCCTTCCTATATCTACGCATTTCACCGCTACACAGGAAATTCCACCACCCTCTACCGTACTCTAGCTCGCCAGTTTTGGATGCAGTTCCCAGGTTGAGCCCGGGGCTTTCACATCCAACTTAACGAACCACCTACGCGCGCTTTACGCCCAGTAATTCCGATTAACGCTTGCACCCTTCGTATTACCGCGGCTGCTGGCACGAAGTTAGCCGGTGCTTATTCTGTCGGTAACGTCAAAACAGCAAGGTATTAACTTACTGCCCTTCCTCCCAACTTAAAGTGCTTTACAATCCGAAGACCTTCTTCACACACGCGGCATGGCTGGATCAGGCTTTCGCCCATTGTCCAATATTCCCCACTGCTGCCTCCCGTAGGAGTCTGGACCGTGTCTCAGTTCCAGTGTGACTGATCATCCTCTCAGACCAGTTACGGATCGTCGCCTTGGTGAGCCATTACCTCACCAACTAGCTAATCCGACCTAGGCTCATCTGATAGCGCAAGGCCCGAAGGTCCCCTGCTTTCTCCCGTAGGACGTACGCGGTATTAGCGCCCGTTTCCGGACGTTATCCCCCACTACCAGGCAGATTCCTAGGCATTACTCACCCGTCCGCCGCTAAATCAAGGAGCAAGCTCCTCTCATCCGCTCGACTTGCATGTGTTAGGCCTGCCGCCAGCGTTCAATCTGAGCCATGATCAAACTCTTCAGTTCAATACTGCTTGGGTTTTGAGAAAACCCTAAACTTGGCTCAGCAATCGCAAAACTTTCAAATTAATGAAAGGTAACTCTCGAATTAACGAGTGTTGCTTTGTGATGCTGATAATCAGTTGACTATCAGTCTTACCTCACAAGCACCCACACGAATTGCTTGATTCAGTTGTTAAAGAACAGTTGGTTAAGCCTTTCGTCTCAACCGAGGCGCGCATTCTACAGCAGCCTCTCTATCTGTCAAGCTGTTTTTCGAATTTGTTTCCAGAGAAACTTCTTTCTACTCAACCACTTGCGCCTTCGATCTGAACTTCTTCTCTCCAGCGGGAGGCGCATTCTACAGCGTTCAAAACCGCTGTCAACCACCTCTTTCAAACCGCTTTCGATCCATTCGACCGAACCACCAACAGAGCCAAACCACCACCCTGTCGACCGACGCGCATTCTACACGCCAGATCCAGCTTTGCAAGCCCTTCATT